>JAJBTS010000219.1:1670-2690 GCA_020860885.1 Bacteroidales bacterium | reverse complement strand
AGATTTTCTCGTGTTAGATACTTTATTCGGTAAGGAATAAGGGATAGTATTTTACAGTAACTAAGACAGAGAGCAGTCCTGTTTATTTTTGAATGAATAAGTAATATCCGATTATTATGAGAAAAATTGTTTTTTGGATTGTCTTGTCAATCTTTTTTAGTCAAACGGCAATTTCGCAATATGTGGATCAAACAAGAGGAGGAAATTTCTTAAAAAGGACTGAATTCAATATTGCTTTAGCCGGAGTAACAGAAGATGCTCTACCTTGCTATAACTTGCAAAATAAATCCATAGTAGAAAGAATACTTTTCGATAACACAAATTCTTTCGTTGAATTTGTGGCAGAAAATTCCCCCAAAGATAATATTAGGGCTTTTCGTATTGTTAAAGATAGAAAGGAATACTCCTATAAACTGCAAATTATGCAAATACCAAGCGCAGATCAGCTATATTACACTACTGAGAAATATATATCGGAAAAGAAGACGAAAATTGTTATTCCCGATGAGTGGTTATCAAAGATTCCGGAAGAGATCCGGGATTCCATCAGTAAACACAATGAAGAAGCAGCGCTTTATAACTCAAAGTGTGGTGATAGAGGGTTATTTAAACCTTACCATCCCGAATCCAAGGAGTACACGGTTGGTAAAGAATTTTCGGAAAAGTTACACGATACAATAGCCATGCTTATTGATAATTTTAGGGCGGAAGGAATACCTGTATCTGCCGCTGTAGGTTATCCACTCCATGCCACTTTCCGTTGCGTAGTGGGGGCGGAAGTGTGGTCCCTGAAAATTACTGCACCTCAAAGGAGAGCTTTGTTACTATCCGATATTTGTACACAAATCATGAATGATGCACTTAATAATGAAATAAACGAAACGGAGTATATAAGAAAACTTGAGGAAATAGAAAAATTAGGCTTAACTAAAAATGATCAATAAAGAATTAGTAATTAAACTTGCAGATTTCCTTATATTAAATGCCTATTCGGTAAGGAATATTGGTTTGTATAATGGT
>JAJBTS010000219.1:0-1660 GCA_020860885.1 Bacteroidales bacterium | reverse complement strand
TTGTATAAGGTGAAAATAGGGGTGGCTCTGTGGCTTGTTGAATTGGCTGATTCTTTGAACGAAGACAAGATAGAGGAACATGCATTCGAAATATTACAAGAGTCATTAGCCTTGAGCAAGAAAAAAATAGATATTAGTTTCAACAATGGATTATCCGGCATAGGCTTTTCTCTTTTTTATCTTATAAAAAACCAGTTGTTGGATGCGGACTTTAATGAACTCTTTGAGCAACAAACCCATACCGTTTTAAAACAGATTAAAATCCTATCCGATCTTAATCCTTATGAATGATTTCCTATTCTTTGTTTTTTATATATACTTTATCAAATGGATGAGAAAAAAGATATCGAAGAACTTATCAAAGTTATTTTGGCACAATCCTCTGAAAGGTTAGAACAAGACCTGAGTGATTTTGAAAGTCTTCATTCCAAGTTAACAAAACATCAGGTTTTAAAAACTTTCAACGATTATCTGAGAATACTATTTATACATAAATATACCATTTCTTACCCTCTAATCCAAAGATATGGGAAATTTTCTAAACAAGGAAGAGCAGGCAGTGATTTTGAAGTAGCCTTTTATCTTAATCGAATGTGTTCCAATATAAAAGACACATCTGTTACCGTAAACTTGTAGATCCAGGAGGAACGAGCTCTCCGGAACTTAAAAATCAATCATGAGCTCCTTACCCTTTCCGAACGTATCCATATTTTATTCCTGATGAACCAAGATACTATAAAATATTCGTCCTATATTGAATTGTTAGAAAAAGGACTGTTTGAAATTGCACCTGAAGAGTTTGAGAAAAAATTATTGCAAGGAATTCCTTCCGGCAAATATATTCCCGGGTATGAATTTGGAATAGCCCGTTACCTCATCTATTTTTTTTATAAGAATATGAAGGACGAAGGAAAAGATGTCTCTCGTTTTAACAGATTATTTTTATAGATAATGAAAAGAGCCAATATTTATATATTTAATATAGGAAATGCATGGGCAACTTCAGGTGTGGACCGTTATCTGGAAGTTTTTTCAACGGGTTTTCCTTCCGATGGTGAATTTGGTATATATAAAATATCTTTAATGAAAGATAATTCTCATATACTTCATACCCGGGAAGAAAGAAATGGATGTATGGAGATTACAATTCCATTCCCTATGGACAGCGATGAAGTTATCAATGAAAGATATTGGATGCGGAAATACAATCAATATGTTTTTTATCTTATTAAAGATATTTTTGAAAAAGATGTAGTTTCCGTCCTTCATATTCACACTTTAAATTTAATCGATTTAGCTCAATGGATAAAATCTCAGGTACCCTTATGTAAGATAATTACTCATCTTCACTGCATTCCATGGAAAAATATTTTCAACAAGAATAAGCGCAAGTTCAACAAGCTTTATTGTGCTAATTATCTTTCCGGTAAAAAGGATTGGAATAAAAATCAATTTTTGACTAATAACTGTGAACTAGATTCTTACATAGCTTCTGATAAAATAATCACTGTAACAGATTGCGCCCGGGAATTCCTTTCCCGAATTATGGAAATTCCTGAGCATAAAATAACAATTATTTCGAATGGTTTGTACGATAAAAATAAAGACTCTTATATAAGACAATTCAAAAAGAATACTTCTGATACCTTTCATTGCGTAT
>JAJBTS010000001.1 GCA_020860885.1 Bacteroidales bacterium | reverse complement strand
GTAGTAAAATTTTAAATCCTTCTATAGCTTCTGCAGAATGTCGTTTACGGTTTTCCAAACTAACACTTTGCCCCTCATGACCAAAACGATAACAATAAACATCATAATGTTGAAAAGCTACTGTTCTGATCCAGGGAAGCCAGTAACAAATAAACATGCGATCTGTATATAATTGATGTTCCGGTAAAACATTGGGATAATTCTTTATAATCTCCGTGCGGTACGTTGCTACCCATATTCCATACACAAACGGCGTTTCTAACTGTTCCAATCTCACTGTTTGATTATCAAAGCATTCGCCATATAATGTTTCCCAATAATTACTGGTATGAGATCTTTCTCCTGAGTCATTTATTTCTGCACGGCCGCTTAGCACCAGGTCAGCATCGCAATTACGTAAGAATTCAACCAGACGTATTAACCCTTGCTTGTCCATCCAGTCGTCTCCGTCAAGCAGTTTAAAATATTTACCGGTAGCATGTTCCATACTCCAATTAACCGTCGAGCCGTAACCGCCATTCTTTTTATGGATAGCATGAAAGGTATCAGGAAATCGTTTTTCATATTCCCTGGCAATCAAAAGTGTATTGTCAGTTCCCCCATCGTCTATAATAAATACCTCTATGTCATCCAAAATTTCGTTTGCACACAATGAATCTAAAGTCTGCCCAATGTATGATTCAACATTATAAGCTGCAATAGAGATTGTTAACAATTTGCTCATATATTACACCCACTATTTAATATTCTAATAGTTCTCTCCAATCCGCTTTGGATACCATATCTTGGAAAATATCCGAGTTTTAAAAGTTTATCTACATTCAAGACCGAATCCTGTTCTTTAGGAAACCCTTTTCTCTCTAACTCATCCGGAATATCATAAACCACTTCTTTTCCGGCAATTTTCGCAGCTGCCTCTGCGACCTGAGCAATAGTTACTATCGCTGACGGATTTGCAACATTATAGGCCTCTCCCGATATCCCCTGATTGATAACTAACAAAATACCCATAACGGCATCTGCAACATACGTATAGGTACGCTTCTGCCATCCCTTACTTTTTAAAACAATATTTTCAGAATTTACAGCTTTTCTGATAAACTGTGCAACAGCTTTATTATCGTTTGCAGTCATCGTAGGTCCATATATCGATCCCAAACGAGTAATAACAGCATTTACATGGTACTCTTCCACAAAACTTCTAATAAGTAACTCTGAAACACGCTTACTTTCCGAATACCCGGATCGAATAGCGTTAAAATCTAACCGTCCATAATCACGCTCAGTAAGTTGTTCTATATCAACACACTCTCCATATACCTCGTAAGTAGAAGTAAAAAGCAATCGTGTTCTTAAATGATCTTTCGTATATTCCAATATCCTCATGGTTCCCAAAACATTTGTTGTTATTGTTTCAGCAGGATATCTTGCATAACTCTGAGGATCCGCGTTGCTTGCCAAGTGAATAATAAAATCATATTCTTCTTCTTTCGGAATAGGCTCTGTCGCATCGCGTTGAATAAGTGTCAAACCATCTACAGGAAAATCAGTTGAAAATCTTTTTTTCATACGTTCCAGATTACGCCCTGTTCCTGTTATTTCAAATTTTTTTTTATTAATGAGATTATCATAACGCAAAGCATCAATTAAAAATGATCCTATCAATCCCGAAGCTCCTGTTACAAGGATTTTAGAATTCGCCGGAAGCGATACTAATTTGCATACCTCCTCTAAATCTTCTTTATATAACGGATGGTACATAACTGATCTCCTCCATCATTTATTTCAGCCACTCTGAACGTTTCGAGTTTAAAAGAGCCTTAAAAATATCCAAATCTTCTGTTGTTGTCAATTTTATATTCTTTTCAGATCCCAATGAAAAATATAACGTTTTTCCAAGTTCAATAAACATTGTACATGTGGCAACAGATGCTGTAATGCCTTTCGACAAAGCCTCCTTATGAGCATCTACTAATGTACCCACAGATGCACACTGCGGAGTCTGTGTTGTTTTTAAATTATCTCTCGGCACCTGAAATGATGATGATTTTCCATCATTAGTTTTTAACATTGCCGCCGTACAAGGCACTACAGAAATAGCATTTCCATTTGCACTGGCAACCCGAATGCAATCAGAAATGATTTCCTCAGAGACCATCGGACGAATAGCATCATGTATCAGAATCAAATCATCATTGCTGTGCCTGCTTGCTATATCGTATACTCCATTACGAATAGAATCCTGTCCATTCTGACCACCGGTTACGATATTTTCAAGTTTTGAAATGTTAAACTGTTTGCAATAAGCATCCAGTATTTTTTCCCAGCCTTCGATGCACACCACCACTATACCATCAATATTAGGATGCCGCTGAAATGCTTCCAACGTATAGATAATAACCGGTTTATCATATACATTCAAAAACTGTTTCGGTATATTCTGATGCATACGAGCACCGGATCCTCCTGCTATAATCAGACCAATATTCTGCATAAAAAGCCTCCTTCGTCTGCTAAAATACCAGCAAAAATTTTATTTCAAAGTAACTACTAATCCTCTTTCCAATATGCCTGTCCTAAATGATGACCCACGCGATTCTCAACCGGCGGCAGTTTCATATAATCTCCATAGATATTCGAAAGATATTCTTCCCACCCAACTAACACTTTAAAATTCTCTGATTCAAACGACATTTCCACATAATGCTCAAAGCACTCATGATGCAATATCTCTCTCCTGCCATATTGACTTGTTATATTTGCCACATATTTTCCACTATTAAATGGATACTTTGCCATATTTCTGCTGATTTTTTTATGCCAATATTCCATTCCCATCCGTCTGGTATATTTTTGAAATATCTTCTTTATAATCCGCTTTACCGGATTATTTGGTACATATTTGTCAACATCATAAGTAGCACTGCTTCTCGCGTGATAGAGAAATCTCATTCGAAAAATAAAAAGCCATCGTTTCAAAAAGTTATTTGGAAGACCATCCACTACACAAACATCTACAAACAATCCATATCCATCAATGTAATCTATACCTGCATCACAAACTATTGTTTTAGGATCTACCAATCTTCCAAAATTAAAGTGACAATTATTACTATACTTGTCCGTTAGCCAAATATAACGAGTATCCTCTGACAGTATCTTATCCAACCGGTCATACTCTGGTCTGGAAAGAAACACATCAATATCATCATCCCATGGTATAAATCCCCCATGCCTGACTGCTCCTAATAATGTTCCCCCGGTTAGTGAATAG
>JAJBTS010000025.1 GCA_020860885.1 Bacteroidales bacterium | reverse complement strand
CATATATACGTAAATCAGTATTATTCACTCCTTCACTCAATGAGATTTTTACTTTTTCGCCTTGTGTACTTATGGTGAAGAAAAGATCATCTTCTTCTGTTACAACCTCTTTGGACACATCCGAACTTATTTTAATGGTAAATTCCTGCTCTTTGTTATTAGAATCCGTGATTACTAATTTATCGCCATCAACAATATAATATGCTGCACTTTCTACTCTGGCTTCTTTAGAATAATTTCCCAAAAATGAAATCTTATTCAAGAATTCTGCTATTTCTATATTTTCCGAAGATTGAGGAACAGTAACAATCTTTTCCGTATAATCTATTTCATACGAAGAAGATTCCATCAACCAACCATATACTTCAAGTTCATATAAAGACGGATAGCCCGATGTTGTTGAAGACAATACATCCACTTTCACATATCTGTACCGGCCTTTATCAAGAAGATTATTATCGGTAACAGTTCCTCCCTGCGTATTAGCAGATCTGTCTATCAGTTTTGTATATGTTTTTTTATCATTGCTCCCAAGAACATTATACCGATAATAGCGGCTGGCGCTAGGTTGATACCACTGTATTCTTATCTGATCCAGGAAATACTGTTTGCCCAAATCAACTTCTACCCAATGATTTCCGCTACTGGTTCCTGCCCAACGTGTAGAAACATTTCCATCAACAGCATTTGTCGCCGGATTAGCTGTTTCCTGAGAACTTGCAGTTATTGTTTTCTTCAAAGCAATGTGTTGAGCCGAGATGAATTCATAAAATACAGTATTCGTCCCATCTTCCGAAACAACTTTCAATTTCATTCCCGGTTCAATATTTCCTGAAGTTACAGGAGTTGTTTCGTCATTCAGATAAGCACTAAAAGTAGCACCTTCCACGCCCTGAATTGCGACGGATAATCTGTCTGCACTCACTGTAGCAGTAAGAGAAATCTTTCTGGTAGTAAGGTCTACTACCAAACGGCTGGAAGTTATATCTGTTGACTGACCCAATATTCGACTCCAGGTTACTTCGTCTTCATAAATCTTTTCACCGTTTTTAGTTCCTACAGCTTTGATAATATTTTTAGCTTGTTCACCATTTCCTTTATTTGGCAATTCTATTCCTGTCCATTTAAAGAATCCACAGGTTACATTTTCGGCTCTAAGGCTGCCTTGAGAAATTCCGTTTACAAATAATTCGACTTCATCACAATTTGAGTATACAGTTACCGGAGTCGTATCGTGCTTGCGTTCTGTAAACCTGCGGCTGGTAATATAAATTTCAGGTTCGCTATTCCAGTTTACTTTATAGGCATAATAGCTATCTTTTTTGACCGATCTATCGAAGGTGACAAGTCCTTTATCATTTACTCCAGGCTGTTCTCCTTCATTTCTACTATCCGATCCGAAATCAAACATATTCCATACAAAGATTCCCCAAATCCAATCACGGGTTGAGATATCTATAATAGCACCTTCATGGACTTTGTTCTGATATTCTTCCGGGTGCCATTGTCCGTTGTGTTGAGGCTGAGCAGGATTAATTTCATGTTGTTCGATATTTGCTCCGGCCCCATATTCCGACATACCTACAAAATATTGGAGCGATTTGAACCTATCCATATAACTTCCAAAAGTTCCACTCTGATACCAACCAGGGTATTGATTTTTAGCGTATAAGTCTGTAGTCCAGTTGTAACGCTCTGTACCTGCCTGAGCCTGTACGGTAAAACGGGAAGGATCTTCCTGTTTGGCTAAATTATGTAATTCAGGCATGAATATACTCATCTGACTATTATAGGATCCTGTACTTACCTCATTTTGCAATCCCCACATTAAGATAGAAGGACGATTGTATTGTTGGCGGATCATTTCGACTAACTGATTACGGGTTACTTCCTTAAAGGTTTCCTCATTGGTTCCCAGTTTATCCAGAAAAGGAATTTCCGCCCATACAACAATACCATATTTATCACACAATTCATACATATAAGGATCCTGAGGATAATGTGCCAAACGTACTGTGTTGGCTCCAATATCGTAAATCATTCCGAAATCTTCATTATGTTCTTTTTCTGTAATAGCATTTCCCATATTGAAATAATCCTGATGTCTGTTCACTCCCCGTAAAGGATAATGATTACCATTTAAGTAAAATCCTTGTTTATTTACTTCAAAAAAGCGGAAACCCACATATTCAGACACATTGTCCAGAATTGTATTATTTTGAGAAACGGTAAAATCAACCAGGTAGCGATAAGGATCTTTCTTTCCATCCCACAAACGAGGATTATCAATGGTTACTTCTTTCTTAAACTCAAAAGATTCTCCCGCCGGAATAGTTACAGTTTCGCTCAGGACTTTTATGGCATCTCCTCCGTGAGCCATCGTATTTATATCGAAAGCAGGCTTTGGAACATCGGCAATGGCATTAAAATGAGCAGGATGTTTAAGTTCTGCTTTTAATGTTAATTGCTTGGCTTCCGTGGTGTTGTTTAAGACTTTGGCTTTAACTTCCAAAACTGCACTTTCCTTTGAGACCTCAGTAGTACTTAAATACAATCCGGAAGCTCCTTTATCCATTAAGTCCACATGTACAGCATCAGCAATAACTAAAGATACTTTTCTGTAGATACCTCCATAAAAAGAAAAATCACCCGACAAAGGTGCTATTTCCTGATCAATACGATTATCAACTTTAACAGCAATAACATTTTCACCGGCTGTTAGTTTATCAGTAATATCAAACCGAAAGGCGGTATAACCACCTTTATGAAGTCCGACAGAGGTTCCATTAACAAAACATTCGGCTTTTGTATTAGCCCCTAAAAATTCAATAAATATCTTTTTCCCTGCATAGGATTCCTGCCATGTTAAAGATTTACGATACCAGCCTACTGTTTTAAGATAATTATTTCCTCCATCCTGAGCATCAGTTGCATTCCATGTATGAGGAATATTTATTGTTTCCCAGGAAGTATCATCAAAATTTATTCCTGCCGGAGTATCATTGGTAATTTGAGATTTGAACTTCCATGAAGAAGAAAAATCAATTTTCTGCCTTTCTCCAGCATTTAGTAATACCGGAAAAAGAAATAAGAACAAGAATAAATAACTTAATTTCTGATAAATGGTGTTGTTAAACATAACATAATATTTTTATAATAAATAAACTATAATAAGTGCCAGTGTATTCTCTGATTTTCTAGAATAATTGGGTTATATATATTGATTAGTGCTTATGAAAAATATGAAGAAAAAGAAATTTTTTACCGGCACTTATATAT
>JAJBTS010000013.1:317-3304 GCA_020860885.1 Bacteroidales bacterium | reverse complement strand
GAGTGATTCTACAACAACACCTCCGTTTTCATCCCATATGGGTGAAAAATAATAAAGTTTATCTGTTTGGGTACGATAAACGAAGGCAATATCCATGAAAAACTGAGGGGTAAAACGGTATCCTATACCTGCAGTGAAATAGTTCACATCTCCTTCTATTGTATAATGAGGACTCGTTCTGTAAATAACTTCTTCTTTCCACCCTTTCCGATAAGATTGTTCATAAGGGTTCTGTACAAAAGAATAGCCCAAACGACCGGAAAATTGAGGGGTAAAACGATATTCCGCTCCTAACCTGAGCGTAGATGCTACTCTGTAGTCCTGATCTATAATATCGTTTTGATCCATAGCCATATTATCCAACACACCACCCCGGTCGCGATAATCCATACCTTTATAATCCCGGATTTCATAATCCAAACTTATTATTGCATCCGTTCCCAATATACCTGCCACGCTGATCACCCACGTATAAGGAGTATAAAACTTATACCGGCTTACTCCGGTAGGGGTACTGGCCGTACCTTCCTCGGATTGATACGTATCACCCCAATAAGTATCCGTAATGGAATACCAGGTAGGAGAATGGTAAGCTGCTCCAATACGTAAATAATCGGTAGGACTCCAAATAGCTCCTAATTTAAGTTGATAACCGGAACCGTCTGTCTTTTGATAGTTTTCCAATTCTACCAGAGCTCCCCTTTGGAAAGATTCGGCATAGAATGAACTCATCGTGTAATCAATATTTGTCAAAGCAAATGTAGCACCCAGATAAACTGCATCGGCTATATTGGTACCTAAAGAGAAATCATAGCTTTCAACATAGCCTTTTTCTCTTACATCCAACAAACCGGATACCGATTGTTGAGGGAAAACACTTTCGTAAGTATTATTTCCTACCGGATTAATCAAATAACCCTTCCAACCTAATGTTGAAAGCCAGGGAATGTTTCTACTCCCATACGGGTCATTTCTATCATCAAAATAATAATTATCGATTCCATTTGATATTGTAGCAATATAATCCGTCAGTGAATTACCCATACCCAAGGGACTGTTTGATTTGTAATTACGATTTAAGTTTTTCAGTCTGTTGTATACAAAAGCAAAATTGACTGTTTTAGGACCGTTTGTATTTCCCGTAGGAAAATAACCAACAACGGAAAGCGAATTAAAATTCGCCGAAAATTTATTTTGGTTGTCTTTTGAACCTCCCCATAGCGGATCCATAGTACTTTTCATACTGGTCGAACTCAGATTAAATGTCGCAGACACTTCTGAAGAACGGTAAACACCTACGCCTGCAGGATTAACTGTAATACTGGTCGGGTCTCCGCCTAAAGCACCGAAAGCTCCTCCCATGGCCTGCCCACGAGCAGTACCCAAAAGTTCATTACGACTTAATCTGAGCCCATCATATCCTCCTTGTGCAAACAATTGAGCACAAGCAAATAGAGCTATTATAAATAATAGATTTTTTTTCATGATTGAATGTGTTTTAATAGATTCTACCTTCTTCCTCCACCACTGGAACGACCTCCACCGGAATAGCTACCTCCTGAAGAACGGGAACTACTTCCTCCACCTGAAGAATAACTTCCGCTACTGGAAGAACGGGAGCTACTACTTCCGGATGAATAACTTCCGGATGAAGAGGATCGAGAACTACTGCTTCCTGAAGAATAACTACTGGAAGAACGAGAACTGCTGCTTCCGGACGAATAATTGTTAGAAGAACGGGAACTTCCTGATGAATAGTTTCCGCTATTACTTCTTGAAGAAGAAGAGCCTGAAGAAGAACCGACCCGGGTTCTACCTGAAGATACTGCAGGGGAACCCTGACGGGTATTGCCTGAACCACTTCTCACTGTTCCGTCTGCACGGGAAGAAGAACGTGTTGATCCTCTCACAGCATCTCCGGTTCTGCTTGAAGTTCTTGCGGAGCTTCTTACAGTCGCCCCATTCTCACGGCTTGCTGAGGATCTTGAAGAAGATGTAACTCCATCCCGGGAAGTCCTTCTTGAACTCACATCGGAAGCAACATTCCCTCCGCCCCGGATAGAAGACCGGCCTCTATTGGAAACACTGGATGCCATACCACGGGAAGAACGACCGGAATAATATCCGCCGTAATCGTAGTAATGATGATGGTGGTGGTGATGTCCGTACCAACCGCCGTAATACCAGGGATCGTACCAGCCTGCATGCCACCAGGGACTATACCATCCATAAGAGTACCAAGGGCTGTACCATCTGTTCCAGGAATACCACCAAGGGTCATACCATCCTCCAAAGTACCACGGATTGACTACACCTACATTTAACATTACATTGAAAGAATTATCTGTAGGTTCTTCAAAATCTATTTCATAATTTTCGCCGTCGTAGTAAATATTTACATTATCGGCACCAGCGATAGTTATCTTCGCGGGGTCATGAAATTGCACAATACGTTTGGTTAATTCGCCATCCACGTATTCTACAATCGTATCATTACGTACAATTGTATCATTAAAAATTTCATCGTTTAACTCTACATTTGCATAGCGTCTGTTGTATTCATCAACATCTCTTTCAGGAAGCATATCCGATGTTATCTGTGCCACAACGGGACCTTCCTGCTTTGCTTTTACTGTTTTTTCTTCTTTCTTTTCCTCTATCGCTTCTTTATTCACGCTCTTCTTAGAAAAATAAACATCATCTCCAAAAGCATCATCTTGAGCTACAGTTGAGAAAGCAAAAAACAGCATTGCAATAAATGTATACCATTTTACTGTTTTCATAGCAATTTCCTCTTTAATAATTTTCACTTGTTAATAACTGAGTACACCTTTCCTATACAAAAATAATAAAAATAACCTGCAATACAAAATTTTATCTTAATTTAACTATCCATCAGGATTTAACGATATTTCACCTGGTATTAAATCAAAAAGCTGCCTTTCAAAATTATTGAAAAAGGCAGCTTTTATTAATTAAGTATAACC
>JAJBTS010000013.1:0-288 GCA_020860885.1 Bacteroidales bacterium | reverse complement strand
TAAAATGATAAACAGAATATTATTTTTTATCTTGTTTTTTCTTTTCTCCTGACTTCCGGGTTTCTTTTGAAGCTTTATCTTTCGTTTGTCCGTTTTTCCGGTTCTCTTTTCTTAGTTCTTTTTGTTTCGCCTGCCATTTTTCATATTGCTCAGGAGTAAGAACCGTTTTCATTTCTGCAGCTTTGGCTTCGCGTAAAGCTTTCATTTCTGATCTTTTTGCTTCGGCCTGTCTCTTTTCTTTTTGCATATTCGCCTTCATTTGTTCGCTAGACTTTTTATTGATAGCTT
>JAJBTS010000008.1 GCA_020860885.1 Bacteroidales bacterium | reverse complement strand
GTCGATGATATTCTATAAAAAAATAATTATCTTTGCACCGCTTTTAAAAATTCCGTGTGATGGGAGATTAGGAGCATAATCTTAATTTTGAGTAACACAAACAATTAAACAAATGAAAACATTTCAGTTAGAAGGTGCTAAGAGAGAGAGTGTCGGCAAAAAAGCTGCGAAAGCTTATCGTAAAGAATCATTGGTTCCCTGCGTATTGTACGGAGGCGAAGGAGTAACTCATTTTACTGTTTCTAAAGAAGGAATCCGTAAACTGATTTACAGTCCGGAAGTATTTATTGTGGAACTTGCTATCGATGGTAAAAAATGTACTGCTATCTTAAAAGACTCTCAATTCCATCCGGTAACGGACGAATTATTACACGCCGATTTTTTACAGGTATTTGAAGACAAACCATTTACATTTGAAATTCCTGTTGTTTTGGAAGGTTTAGCGGAAGGGGTAAGAGCCGGAGGTAAGCTTTCTCTTGAAATGAGAAAATTGAAAGTAAAAGGTTTATATAAGAACTTCCCTGAAACATTGAAAATTAATATCACAGATTTAGGTTTGGGTAAAACCATTCAGGTAGGTGCTTTATCTTTTGACAACCTGGAATTATTGAATTCGAAAGATAATGTTGTTGCTGCAGTGAAATTGACTCGTGCCGCTCGTGGTGCTGCTGCAAAACAACAATCGTAATACAACTCAATCGAAAATTAGGAAAGAATAACTGAAAGTTCGTTATAACTTTCCATATTTGTATTTACATTTTAACTTATTATGAAGTATTTAATTGCTGGCCTGGGCAACATTGGCCGGGAATATGAAAATACCCGTCATAACATAGGATTTATGATATTGGACGCTCTTGCTAAAGCGTCCAATATTGTTTTTACTGATAAGCGTTATGGAGGTATTGCTGAAATAAAGGTGAAAAACAAACAGCTCGTTTTACTTAAGCCTTCTACTTACATGAATTTGAGCGGAAATGCAATACGTTACTGGCTGCAAAAAGAAAATATTCCCTTGGAGAATTTACTGGTAGTCCTGGACGATCTTGCTCTTCCTTTCGGTTCATTACGCCTGAAAATGAAAGGTAGTGACGCCGGACACAACGGATTAAAACACATACAAGACGTGCTCGGAACCAATCAATACAATCGCTTGCGTTTCGGTATTGGTAATGACTATCTTACGGGGTGGCAGGTGGATTATGTATTAAGCCCGTTTTCTGAAGAAGAGCAAAAACTTCTTCCTGAAAGAATAGAGAAAGCCGGAGAGATTATTAAGAGTTTCGCTTTGGCCGGAGTACAAATAACGATGAATCAATACAACAACAAATGAATGAAGTTCGTATCGATAAATGGATGTGGGCCGTTCGTATTTTCAAAACACGGACAATAGCTGTCGAAGCCTGCAAGAAAAACCGCGTGATGGTAAACGATACAGTAGTAAAACCTTCCCGGATGATAAAGACCGGAGATGTTGTACAGGTACGTAAACCTCCAGTAACTTACTCTTTTAAGGTAATAGATCTTACTGTAAACCGGGTAGGAGCTAAGCTTGTTCCTGATTTCCTGGAAAACATTACTCCTCCTGAACAATACGAGCTGCTGGAACTCCAAAAAATCAGCGGTTTTGTAGATCGTGCCCGAGGAACAGGCCGACCGACTAAAAAAGAACGCCGGGATTTAGATACATTCTCCGATCCGACTTATGTGGATGACTTTGATTTTGACTTTGATTTCGATTCTTAAATACAATCAGGTATTTCGCTGCTTTAATTAAAATAAGGTCTTACCTTATACATTTTTATTTCAGGAACCTTAATGACTTTATCCGGATTTCTGAAATAAATATTGAACGTCCACCAGCCTTCTTCCGCTTTGGTATAAATAAAAGATTGATTTTCTTTGTTGTAATTGATCGATTTAATACCTCTTTCTTCTATCAGAGGTTCAAAGGGTTCAAACACTTCTGTGTCTATATTAAATATACTCACTCCCTTATGTCCGGAAAGAATAAGCTCGTTTTCTGAAACAGGCATCAAATCATGCCCTCCTCTGTGAGGAATCTTCCAGGTGCGCTCAAGCAGCAATGAAGGAGTGTCGGTTTCCCAGTCTTTCAGTGAATATTCTCTCAGTTCGTCAAAACCGAGAGCATAATACCGGTTGCGGTTCTCCATCCACACACTTCCGTGGCCCGAATACAAAGTATCTTTGAAGATAACCTGCTCCGGTTTATCGATATCGTAAATTTCAATACTATTTCCTTTCGGATGAGTAGACAATGCTACGGCAATACGGTTGTTCGGAAGTAAGTCTGCCGAATGTGCCATAGGTGCATAGGCATAGAAGAGAGGTGTTTTGGTTTCCCGGTCCAGCAACACGACTCCTCCGGTAGATGCCGTAAGAAGTAATTTCGTGTTGCTGTCGACAAATTTGCATTCGTCCATAGTACCTAAATACTTTTGATAGCTTTCGGGAAGCAGATCGAGAACATCTGTATTTTCCCATTTCCAGAGAACTTCAACAATCGTATCGTTCGAATTATCCATATCAATAATCCAAACTTTGTTGTCTCCGCATAGCATCAGTTCATTAATCAATACTTCTTTTTCTTCTTTACATGCAAGAAGGGTCATTGCAATAATACAAAATAATAGCAATCTTTTCATGATATGATTGTTTTAGGGATTATTCATGATGATAAGGTTCATTACTTAAAATAGTCATCGCCCTGTAAATCTGTTCGATGAAGATCAACCGGATCATTTGATGGGAAAAAGTCATCCTGGAAAGGGAAATTTTTTCTTTAGCTGCCTGATATACTTCCTCCGAGAAACCGTAAGGACCTCCGATAACGAAAACCAAAGTTTTAGGAATAACATGTGTTTTCTTTTCTAAATATTCCGCAAAAGCTACAGATGAAAACTCTTTGCCATGTTCATCCAGCAGTACTACATAATCTCCCGGTTGGATGTTTTTCAGGATCAGTTCTCCTTCTTTTTCTTTCTGTTGATCAGAGGAAAGATTCTTTGAGTTTTTTATATCGGGTATAACATGGGTGGAGAAAGAGATATAATGTTTTAACCGGTTGCAGAACTCATTAAATCCTTTTTCAACAAAATCCTGGTTTGTTTTTCCTATAGTTATTAATCGTATCTTCATGCAATACTGCTCTTGTAAAGATTCTAACAGATCTTTACAAAGATACAATAATTTTGAAAATACAAACCTTCCTTAAAAAGAAGAAGTCTTAAGATGTCCCTTTAGAACTGATTTATCTTTCAGATAATCCACTTCAATTCAATTCCATA
>JAJBTS010000128.1 GCA_020860885.1 Bacteroidales bacterium | reverse complement strand
CAATTCGTACCATGAAAAAAATCTACTTTCTTATTTATCTACAGACAAAACATATTTTCTGCACAAAGAAAAAATATGCATTTGTAATTTGGGCTCTATTTACAAACGTCTTTATCTATTCTAATACGGCAAATGACACTGAGGTATTTGAGAAAATCATGTCTAACGTAACACAGTTGGAATTAAAAGACAGCAATATCTCCTCAGCAAACTCTAATACGACTGATTATTTAAGCAAAATAAAAGTCGACGGGTCATTTCCTGATATTGATTATGCAGACACCAGCCAAACCAACTGGAAGCCACTGGATCATTTGAACCGATTAAAACCCATGGTTCTATCTTACATTCATCCGCAAAGTTCATATTTCGAAAATGAAGAATTGTACAATACGATCGTAGAAATGCTAAAATACTGGCATCAATCGGATCCTACCAGTACAAACTGGTTCAACTGGGAAATCGGATGGCCTCAACGCATGGGAGTAATTCTTATTCTTATGAGATCCGGGAAAGAAAAAATACCGGCAGACGTAGAAAATAATATTTTAAATAGGATGAAGTCTATCAGCAAAGGACCGAACCAGGCCGGATCTCAGGGTACCGGAGCTAATAAAATGGATATAGCCATGCAATGGATCTACCGGACTTGCCTGCAAGCAGATAAAACAAATCTGGATTTTGCTGTAAATCAGCTGTACTTGCCTCTTACTTTTAATCTGGGAGAAGGTTTACAACACGATTATTCTTACTTACAGCACGGCATGCAATTGTATATCGGAGGTTACGGAAACTCTGTCCTTACCGTTATGACTAAAGCAGCTTTTTATTTTGAAGAAACTGAATACGAAACAACCGGAGAACGCCTGAATCTGATCAGCGAATTTGTTAGAAGAGCATACATCCCCGCCATAAGAGGAAAATACATGTTGTACAATGCAGTGGGCAGAGGGCTTGCCGTTAAAAACGGTATCAACCGCTCCGGTTTTCCCTCGCAACTTCAGAAAATGATCGAGTTAGATCCTGAGCATACGACGGAATACGAAAATTCAATCAAAAGAATCGAAGGAACAGAATCTGTGGAGTTTGCTATCGAAGATTCTCACCGTCATTTTTGGAGGGGAGATTATACTTTACATCAAAGGCCAGGTTACACTATGGATGTTCGTATGGCATCTACCAGAACATGTAGAAATGAAAACGGAAACGGAGAAAATCTGAAAGGTTATTTTCTTACTGATGGAGCAGCTCAGATTGCTGTTTCGGGAGATGAGTATGTGGATATTTTCCCTGTTTGGGATTGGGCAAGAATTCCCGGCATAACAGCACCACAAGTAAAGTCTATCCCTCAACCTTCTCAATGGGAAAAGACTGGTATGAGCCGCTTTACCGGAGGCGTATCGGATGGATTATACGGAGTTACAACTTATCATTTGCAGGATCTTCCGGGGTATGCTTCTTATAACTACAATATAAATACAGAAGCGAAAAAGTCATGGTTCTTTTTTGATAACGAAATTGTTTGTTTAGGATCAGGAATTCAATCAACCAATGCCAATCCAATCAATACAACTATAAATCAATGTTTATTATCGGGCGATGTAAATGTGGAATTAGCAGACAATCTTTCTTCTACATTAAGCAAAGGAAGTCATTCTTATGCAAATAACTTATCGTGGGCACATCATAATAAAATAGCTTATTATTTCCCTGAAGGAGGTAACATTGAATTAAGAAACGACTCCCAGTCCGGAACCTGGAATAGTATATCCAGCAATAGCAATGATGCAACAAGAATTGAAAAGGATGTTTTCAAACTATGGATCGATCATGGTGTGAAACCCAGAAATAGTAACTATTCGTATGTTATTGTACCTAATACCACTTCAATTGAGGAAGCGAAAAATAAGTTGTCAGATGTGGAGGTCTTAGTAAATAATGAGAAAATACAAGCCGTTTATCACAAAGATTTAAATATATTGGGAGTAGTATTTTATAAAGCTGGTATTTTGACCGTAGGAGACATTACGATTAGAAGCAGGGAAGCCTGTTCCATCTTATTTAAAAACCCGGATTCGGAGAATATCGATGTTTATATTGCCGATCCCTCCTGCAACCTGAATCAAGTAACGCTTTTAATGCAACACCCTACCTTGGGAGACAAAGAATTGATATGCGTGCTTGACAATTCTAAAGCGTATGCAGGTTCCACTCATAAATTTGTCATCAATTCTGAAACTCCGGATTACGAATATATACCTGTCACTTCCGTTTCTTTAGACAAAGAAGAACTCTCTCTATCGATAGATAATCTCTTTTCTAAACTGACAGCTACTGTAATTCCTTCCAATGCGACTGAGCCGGAAATAATCTGGACAAGCAGTAATGAAAAAGTGGCAAAAGTAAATCAGGAAGGAAATATCATCGCTTACGGTTCCGGTGAAGCTATTATCTCTGTAACTACAGAAGATGGTAATTTTACAGCAGAATGTAAAATAACAGTGGAAGACAATTTCAAGTCTTATATCTCCGAAGCTGATTCTTATATTTATGATAATGAAAAAGCATCCAATTTTGGTACAGCAACAGTAATTACGATAAGAAAAGATGGTAGCAATTATGAAAGAAGAGGCTTTTTCCGGTTTCCTATCGGAGAATTAGACAATATAGATTTTAATACACAAACAGCAAAAATAAAGATAGCATTGTATGTTGAATCTGGCGCAGACAATGTAACAGAAGTAAACTGGCAATTATATCCGGTAGACAATATCACATGGGATGAATATACTATCAACTGGAACAATCGCCCAGCTAACGGTACTACTCTTCTGGCACAAAAAAGATGTATCAAACCGTCAGGAACAACATTTAGCGCTTCAAATATTGTTGAGTTCGACTTAACCGAATATGCTCTGGCTCAATATGCTAAAGGGGTAAAATCCATATCCCTTTTCTTCGACCAGGATAAAAGAGCCAGTGCCGGAAAAGGCACTTCCAATTTTGCATCCAAAGAACATGCAGATATTGCCAGACATCCACGAATTATCTTTGAACCGGAAAATAAACCTGTCGGATTGGAAAAACCAAATACAAATTCTATAAAATTACATCCGACGATTACTTCGGACTATGTTTATATAAATACGGATAAAACATCCAATGTATATTTATTTAATACATTGGGCACATTGCTGCAATCTTTTCAAATAGAACCAGCCATGGATCATAAAATGGATTTAAGATATTACAATTCCGGAGTTTATTTTATTAAAATAAATGAATTGAGTTATAAAATAATCAAAGATTAATTACTCATCAATTAATC
>JAJBTS010000193.1 GCA_020860885.1 Bacteroidales bacterium | reverse complement strand
ATATATCTCTAGGATATACTGTAAATCTCTTAAGAGTATTATAGAGTTGTTCATCTATGTAATAATTTCCGATGGTTTTATTTTTCTGTATAGCATGTTTTTGCTCATAGACTTTGTATGCAGAGTCTGATTTAGGAACAAAAAAATCTTTTTTTAGTGCACTTCCAAACGGTCCTCTTATAATAGAGGAACAAATTTCCTTTAGATTCATTAAACTCCATCTCTTTTGGTTTTTCAGAGGATCACCAAACATATCATAAAATGCTGATTGAGCAAGTTTATCCAATTCTTTAACTTGTTCTTTTTTCTTGGCTATAATATTGGAGAGTAAATCCAGCTCTTTTACTATTTTTTCTTGAAATGGTAAAGGAGGAATTAACACATCTAAATTCTTAATCATTGAACTATTTAAGTTATTTACAACCCCTCCAACTGCTAGTGACTTAAATTTCAAGGATGTAATAGGAGAACTAAGGAAGTAGTACAAATAATTTTTGTCGAAAACATCATTAAGATCTCTTATTACCAGCCAGCCGTCATGGATACACCCATCAATGTCTAGAATATAGGGTCTTCCAAAACTCATAGAATTAGAAAGTAAAAAATCTCCTTTGTGGACATAACGAGATTTGCTCATACCTTCTGGCTTTATTTTCTCTTTTGTAGTCTTAATAGTTCTGGAATGAGATTCTGCATCACCAATTTTTATCCAATTAATACCATTTTTATCATTAGTAATATATTGGGAAATAGGTCTTGGAGAACCACCCCTTTCAATTATACAAACCTCTCCCAATTTCTTTATTTCCCACTCCTCTTTATTCATCTTTAACCAGTTTTTCGTAGTTGGCAATAGCTTTCTCTATTTCTTTTTGTAAGCCCTTAATACGTTTCAGAACCACTTCGGGTTTTTCGTATTCCACCTGTACACGCTCCACTTCTTTGTATTTATTGACCGTAAGGTCGTAACCATTGGCTACAATTTCCTTTTTCGACACAAAGAAAGATTTATCTTTTCGTGTCCGGTTGACTTCCCCTTCGGGATTATTGAAACGGGCAATAACATCGGGAATATCTCCGTCGTTATCCAGTTTGGTGCGTTTATCGTCCAAACTATACCCATCGGATTGCATATCGTAAAACCACACCTGGTCCGTTCCGCCAAAATCTGTTTTGGTAAAGATCAATATGGCCGTAGATACGCCCGAATAAGGTTTAAATACACCTGCGGGCATGGAAATAACAGCATTCAGCTGGTGTTTATCTACCAACTCTTTGCGAATGGCTAAGTGTGCGTTGCTGCTTCCGAATAATACTCCATCGGGAACAATGGAGGCCGCTCTGCCGCTGGGTTCCAAAATACGGGTAAAAAGACTTAAGAACAACAACTCCGTCTTCTTAGTCTTGGTGATCGTGAGCAGACTTTTGTCTACCACTTCATAGTCCAGACTGCCCGTAAAAGGAGGATTGGCAAGCACCAGGGAATAAAGGTTCTTATCCTTATTATCTTCCGACAAAGAATCCTGGTATTTAATATTCGGATTGTCTACTCCGTGAAGCATGAGGTTCATGGCTCCGATACGCAGCATGGTCTGGTCGGTATCGAATCCGTAGAACATAGTATTCCTGAAATGATCGCTGCGTTCTTTCTTTATTAGTTGCTGCTTGTAATGTTCTTCGATGTATTTAGCCGCTTCGACTATGAATCCGGCCGAGCCCATGGCGGGGTCACAAATCCTGTCCTCCAGTGTAGGTTTCATCATCTCCACCATCATACGGATAATATGGCGGGGAGTCCGGAATTGCCCGTTGGTTCCGCTGGCAGCCATTTTACCGAGGATGTACTCGTAGACATCCCCCATGGCATCCTTATTGTTCATATCCAGCTTGCTGATACCTTCAACAATTTTAGACAAAGTTCGTTCGTTGGGAATCATGAAGAGTGCATTTCCCATATAGCGGCTAAAAGCGGTGTCTTTCCCGGAACCGAGCGTTTTGATGAAAGCAAAAACATCGATACGGACGATATTAAACATCTGGACAGAATCCAGGTTTTTAAATACACTCCAACGCAGGTGTGCGTAGGGCACTTTCTGCTTCGTTTCTGGATTCATCCAATTCCCTTCTTTAAAAACCAGATCTTTTATCTCTTGTCCTCCCAATGCCCGGGCATTGGCTTCCCGCTTCAGTTGACTGTCGTCCAACAATTTTATAAAGAACAGATAAGTCATTTGTTCCAGTACGGTAATGGAGCTGGTTACTCCTGCATTCCAAAAAGAATCCCAAATGCTGTCTATCTGATTTTTGTGTTCGCCTGTAATCATTGTGTTTATTGTTTCATTAATCCTGTATGATGTATCTTGCTTTCCTGTATTCTAAGTTTTTTACCATTTTTCCGGAGGAAGATAATTCTGAAAGATAATATATGTATTATTCCTCAATGGCCTGTCTTTCATTTGGTTTGTCTTTCGTTAGTTACGTAATGAATTTTTCGTTGTGTCCGATCTGTAGGATCTTAAACACAAATATACAAAAAAACGGATTAGTTTAACATTTTTATGCTAAATTTGATAGGCGCAGGAGATTGCTGTTCCTAGTGTTTTACAAATGGTTAAAAGATCTCCTATTGCTTATGTAATTAGAAATAGCGAATAGAAGGATACAATATCCTTCCAAATAGGATGTTTTATTCAAATTTAGCTTTATTTTTGTAAAACATACGCTGAATTAACTTTTTGCGGCATACCTTGATTTATTAGTAAGAATAAACTAGATCCTATGCAAAGTAAAACATTTGATATAACAACCTTTCATTATTCGAATGAATTCTCTTCCAGTGATTTTGAGAAATGGGTATTACCTAATGATTATCATACTGTTTACATATTGGAGAATGGAACAGATGCATATATCGGAGAAACTTTGAAGGCACCCAAACGTGCGTATGAGCATACAATTGAACATCACGAGTGGAACTTCAAACGAATGCATATTATAACAAGTGAACTAATGGAAGGAACCCTTGCCAAGCATTATGAAAAATTACTAATAAGACTGATGAAAGTGGACGGGTTATTTAATATTGTGAACAAAAAAGATGGAAATGCCACTCATTACAAAAGAATAAATGAATTTGAACTTAAATTTGATGAATTATGGGATCAGTTGGCAGAAAAAAGATTAGTAAAAACCAAATCTTTCCGTTTCATCTTAAACTCTAATACTTACAAATATTCCCCCTATACTACATTCACGAAAGAACAAACAGAGACCTTGACACATATATTTAATGTTTTGAATTCCTGTGAAACAGCTCCCTATTCTGAAAAGTAAA
>JAJBTS010000071.1 GCA_020860885.1 Bacteroidales bacterium | reverse complement strand
GTTACTTTTAAAACTTTAAATAATTAAATTATGAAACGTATTGTTGCCTTATTATTTTATGCTGTTTCCATATACTCTTACGGACAGATGCCCAATTTTTTAAACAAGGCTGAAAAAGTAAATGGATTAGCCAAATTTTACCAGGAAGTAAATTATAATTTCATTTATCTGGCAGATATAAATCGTCTGGTATGGGACTATAATTTCTATAAATTAATTGATGAAGTACAGGAAACAGAAAATGACTGGGAATATTTCTATCTGCTGCAAAAGTACTGTGCAACCCTTAAAGACGGCCATACCAGTATTTATATGCCTGGGAGTTTACGCCAATATACTTCCCGGAATAATTTTGAAGATTGTAGAATATTTGTTCAAAATGTAGACCATAAAATTATTGTCAGCAGAGTAAGCGAAAATATAAAAAAGGAGATTCCGGTCGGAAGCGAAATCATCCGTGTAAATGGCGAATCTACACACAATTACCTTGCAAAACAAGTATATCCTTATATTTCCGCATCTACTCCTCATGGGTTACGGAACGGGGCAGCCAATAGTTTCTTTTACGGACCGATAGGTAAAAAATACGAATTAACGTTCAAGCTTCCCGGAGGAAAAATACATACAAAAAATGTAGTCCTGTCCCAATATCAGGAGATGTCTATGTATCCGGAAGAGAAAGAACGGGAATTGTTTCAGTTCGAATGGATAGACAAAGAGATTGCTTACATTGCCTTAAATGGTTTCCATGATCTAAAGATCATTGAATTATTTGCTGAAAAATTACCTGAAATAAAAAAAGCAAAAAAACTAATCATCGACCTTCGGGAAAACGGGGGAGGGGATACTGATATCGGAAAGGAGATCCTGAATTATTTAACTCCGGATTCATTATTGTACGGCGCCAGAAGCTTTACCCGCGAACTGAATTCTGCTCATAAAGCATGGGGATTGTATATAAATACAATGGAAGGATTGGAAAACAATACATGGGGACAAAAAGATTATCTCAACCGCAACGATTCTTATTATTACAGCTTCCCCTATTCTCCTACTCCCACAGATCCCCAAAAAGAACGTATTGTGATTCCCTCCGTGTTACTGATTGGAAATCATACTTTTTCCGCTGCCGAAGATTTCCTTATTTTTGCCGATAACCAGGAACATATGATTAAGATAGGCCAACCGACCGCAGGAAGTACCGGGCAACCGATCCTTTTTAACCTGGTGGGGGGCGCACAAGCCCGTGTATGCGCAAAAAAAGACACGTACCACGACGGACGCCTGTTTGTCGGAATAGGAATATTACCCGATATTCCGGTAAACTATACGGTAGAAGATTACATTCAACAAAGAGACCCCGGACTGGAAAAAGCAATCGAATACCTGAAGGGAATAAAAACCATCGAACAAGTAGCTGCGCATCCGAGAATATCTAAGGGAACAGGTGATGATAAAATCAATCCGAAATGGATCAATGCCTCTTCTTATCAATTGTACAACGGGCCGGAAAAAATGATGGATTATTCGAAAAAGTCTATTTATCACTCGAATTGGAACAACAAAGAAGAAAATTATTTTCCTATTCATCTGGATTTCTTCTTTGAAAATGCGGATAAAATCGATTATATAATCTATTATCCCCGGGAGGATGACAGTAAAAACGGATATTTCAAACAAACAGAAATATGGGTACAACAGGAAGGACAGGATTCTTTTACTAAAGTTATGGATTTTGATTTCAAAGGAAAATCCGATCCTACAAAAGTTACCCTGAAACCATCCGTTCAGAAACCCCGCGCGATCCGTTTTGTTATAAAATCCGGAACAGGCGACGGACAAGGCTTTGCTTCCTGTTCGGAAATGGAATTCTACTCTGTCAAAAAATAAGAAATGTTTTGAAATGAAAGAGGGATATATTACATTTGTATGATTACACAGTAAATCCCTTTTTCATGAAAAAACTTCCCATATTCATTTTTTTAGGATATCTGCTCTTATCTTTCTGTTCCTGCGATGATGAGACCGGAGATCCTCTCTTCGACGATGACGATAGAGGACCTATCGAAATACCCAAAGTCGATTTTAAGGAGATTTACGGCACCTGGATAGGAAGTTGCAGCCACTCGTTCATCAAAAACGAACAGGGAGAGATCGAGGAATTACCTTCGGATAAGAATGTATATGTACTTCAGTTCGGCCGCGACGGATATGCAAACTTTTCAGGAAGCGAGCACCGCTGGGAAACCTACGACACGTTACTAATAGTCACAAACCGGGAATTTGCCAGTAAAAGAACTTTCTGCGTAAATAAACTCAGCAGTTCCGAGTTTGAATACGAAGTATCCACTCCTGCCTCTTTAGTATATGAAGACAAAAGCACTCTCAACAAGAAATTCTTTTTAAATAAGAGAAACGGCTACCTGCCCACTCCGGCTCCTATCCATAGTTCGGAGGCCATCCTACGCAACTGGCAAGGCAAATACGGCGTAAGTTATTCGGTATATTCCGCGAATAATATCATTAAAAACACAACACAGGCAAATACATTCTCTATTCAATTTTACCAAAACGGAAAAGTCCGATGGAAAGAAGACGAATACACCTGGCAAATAAAAAACAACATGTTATTCCTGACCCATGAAGACCCCGGTAAAAACCTGAAATATACGATTGTAAGCCTTTCCCCGACATTACTGATCTTCGCAGAATACAGCACAAAGCAAGATCTCTACGACGGGAGTACGTATGTGTTTTATCAGGAATACGAATTCCGATAAGAACAATTTTCCCTGCACTGTTCAAGGGGGCCGATACGCAGGCGGTGCGGCATCACTGACTTTCCAGTGAAGCATTTTATGGAAACTATCTTTTCTGTAATTACCGTTGAGGTTATATCTCTTCAAACGATTCCGGCAAGATCCTCTCTGCCGGTGCTGTACGGAGCCCTCTGAAACGAAGAAAGGGATGTTTACCGTTGGATAAAACTTCGCACGTTCCGGCACATATTCACTGTCTGTTAGTAAGTTATAATAATACAATTCTTCTACTAAAGAATTATTAATTTTTAAATCATTATTCCGGTCACTCCCTTCCGGAAGGCTCCGACTTTCAGGAGGAACTTCAGGTAAGGGGGTTGGGGGGATATCCCTTTCCACTTCCTTTTCCTCTTCCATTTCCTTTTCCTGCGGCGTAACTTCCGCGGTAGCCCGCAACGGGTTTAAAAATTCTTCAACAACTGTAGGCGGGACGACATACCTGTTGTACCGTTTATCGATAACCTGATGTTTCCGGAAGGTACGGATCAGGTAATATTTCCCGTTGTTATAAAAAACAGGAATCAATATATTTG
>JAJBTS010000241.1 GCA_020860885.1 Bacteroidales bacterium | reverse complement strand
ACATATTTTATTAAAAATTTGCAGAAGATATTATCCTAAATGATTTCCTCCCGTAACTCCATATATTTCAGCAGTTACATAACTGGATTCTTCCGAAGCGAGGAAAACATAAACTCCCGCTAATTCTACCGGTTGTCCCGATCTTTTTAACGGAGTATCCTGTCCGAAGTCCGGAAGATTTTCCTGAAGTTGTCCTCCTGAAATTTCCAAAGCTGTCCAGATAGGACCTGGTCCTACGCAATTCACCCGGATTCCTTTTGGAGCCAGTTGTTTGGCCAAAGCTCTTGTGGCAGCTAATATAGCGCTTTTGCTGGCCGCATAGTCGGCTAATATAGCGCTGGGCTGGTAAGCCTGAATAGAGCTCGTAGTAACGATAGTTGCTCCGGCAGGTAAGTATTTTAATGCAGCTTTCACAGTCCAGAACAATGAAAATACATTGACTTCAAACGTACTCCGCAGTTGTTCGGTGGTCATATCTTCGATTTTTTCCGTAGCTACTTGTTTTCCTGCTACCAAAGCGAGTATGTCTAATCCGCCGAGTTCCTGATTCGCCTTTTCTACCATTTCTTTATTGAATTCTTCATCCTTAAGATCTCCCGGAATGAGTACGACTTTCCTGCCGGCTTTCTTTATCCATTCGGCTACTTCCTCCGCATCTCTTTGTTCCGAAGGCAGGTAGTTAATGGCTACATCCGCTCCTTCACGGGCGAAAGCGATAGCAGCAGCTCTTCCTATACCCGAATCGCCACCGGTAACTAAAGCTTTTCTTCCTTCCAGACGGTTATTGCCTTTGTAGCTGTATTCTCCACAATCGGGTTTAGGTGTCATATCTGCCTGTACTCCGGGCGCTTCCTGTTCTTGTTTTGGATACCCTTCTGTATAATATTCAGTAAGGGGATTTCTGATTTTCTTTTTTTCCATAATTGAGATGTTTTATTTATACTATAAAGTAGAAACATTTCTATCAGGGAAAAGTTTGTGGCTGATTTCTTAGGTTAACAACTTTTTATTTCTTTTATTATAAAAGTTCCGTATGAATCAGGAAAGGGGGTATCCAAAAGAACTTTCTGCCCCTAAATCCCCTAAAGGGGACTTCTTAAGCCATTGAATATCAATAGCCCCCTTTAGGGGGTTGGGGGCCAAACGATGAGATTATTGACTTTTGGATATCCTCTTTCATTACTCATATCTTTGAAAATATTTACTTAATTAAAGGGAGGTATAATCACTTCTTTCTGTTTTTCGTGAAACCGTTGATAGGCATTTTCTTCCAGGGGAGAAGGATAAGTGAGCAACCATAAATCTACCCGGTCCATTCCCTTGTGATAAGGAGGATGCCAATGCCTGATAGGACTGTCGATAAATCCTAACCGATGGTAAAAGTTTTGCCTGCGTTGGGAAATCTCATCTTCAACCGGTTCGATCTCCAGTAAGACCAGCTTGTCACTATCATCCATCCATTGTTTCAGAAATATGCTTCCATATCCTTCCGAACGGGAAGCCGGATGAATGGCGTAATGTTCCACGTATCTTACATCATCCAAATCCCACCAACCAATAAAACCAAGTACTTTATCATCTTTTACCCAGGCATCCAGATGGTAATAGTCAATGTTAAATATACGGTTATGATCTTCGCGGGCTCTACGCTCACATAAAGGAAAAGACGGTTCGTAGATTTCCCAGAAGTCGTTAAAGAATTCATTTTCGACGGAGTCAATCTTAATTCGTTTCATCAATCAATAAGTGGAGTTTTTAATGTTAAACGTACTACCTGAACGGAATTGTCTTTGTAAAGATTTTCAGGTATATGAATAGTTATATTCTCAGAATTGCGTACAAAAGGAATCGGTCTGTCTGATTCGAGCACTTTACATTCCTGAATATCATTGGTTAGAGGAATAGGTAAAACTACAGACTCAAAATTGGCAGCCAGGCTAATATATAAATAAGACTTTCCCGCCTCTGTTTTTTGTGAAAGATAAATCTTTTCAGGAACTTCCATCCGTACGGGTGAGGCTCCATATACAGCGTCTCCGTTGGCATACAGCCAGGCGCCCATCTCACGCAACCGCCGGGTAGCCGGGATAGGGAAAGAACCGTCGGGTTTAGGGCCTACATTCAGTAAATAATTTCCTCCTTTGGATGTATTGTTTACGAGATATTCAATCATGCGGTCGGCCGATTTCCAGTTAAAATCGTTGGCATGCCATCCCCATGAATGCATCATTGTGGCAGGGGTCTGCCAGGGTTTATCCATTATTTTATCGGGGTATCTGTTGTCGTGCATCTCTAAAAAGTCAATGTTCTCACCCGGATTCAAATAAGAGATCCTTCCGTTTATCAAACATTTCGGACTTAATTCCCTTACCAGGGAAATTAATTCGTCCCGTCTCTCCTCTGTAATATGAGTTTCTTCATCCCAGGTATCGAACCACAGCAAGTCGGGATCGAACAGGGTAATCAGTTCTTTTACCTGAGGCAGACTCTTTTCTCTCCAGTATTTTTCAAACTCATCATCCGGAACTCTGTCCATCCAGTGGGGCATAGCGCCTCCGGGATATTCCCAGTCCTGCCAGTGAGAATAATAAAAACCATATTTAAGGCCGTATTTCTTACAAGCCGATACTAATTCTGCAAGAATATCCCTCTTGAACGGAGTATGCATGATATTAAAGTCAGAGACTTTGGAATCCCACAATGCGAATCCGTCGTGATGTTTGGAAGTAATAACGAAGTATTTCATTCCTGCGTTTTTGGCTTCCCTGATCCATTGGTCTGCATCGAAATGAACCGGATTGAATTGTCCGGCTAAAGCTTTGTATTCCTTACTGGGAACTTCCAGGCGTGCCTGAATCCATTCGGCATACCAGCTTCTGCCGTTTGCGAAGGTTGTATCGGGCAAAGTATGACCCTTGTAACTGCCTTCCAGAAGGGAATACAGCCCCCAGTGTATGAACATACCGAACTTAGCTTCCTTAAACCATTCTGCTTTTTGCGGATCCAGAGATAGATTACTTCTTTTTTGAGAAAAGAGTAAAGTCGAGGATAAGATAAAGAGCACTATGAAAAAAAATGTTTTCTGATATTTCATGAGATTCGATTTTCTCACGAAGATAACTGTTTTTTTTTAATCAAAGAATCCTTATTACATCTGACTTATGGAAAAACAGATAATCAAGATACAAGTTATAGAAACTCCTATCATTGCTAAGGAACTTATCCATAATTTTTTGATCTCTTTTATCCACCCAATGATCAAAGTGATAATGCTGATTAGTAACAGCGAAAAAAGAACAGTGCTTATTCCCATGACGATTGTGTTTAAGAGTGTATGCATTATATATGGAGAAGTAT
>JAJBTS010000298.1 GCA_020860885.1 Bacteroidales bacterium | reverse complement strand
AATTACTATTACTTGACATTTATCAAGTAAATTCCTTCAATAGCTGCTTACATTTGTAAGATTATTTTTAGCTTTGTACTCTATGCAAAACGAATGATTTTTCCTTTGTTTTACATATTTAACCATTATTAAAGAATTATACTTTAAACATTTTGGTTTATACAGTGTCCAAGGATAAAGCATTTGTTTAACAACTTAACAATTTAGGTCATGAAAGCAAAATTACTCTCTGTTTTATTTATTTCCCTCCTATCTTTTTCAGGTTTGGGAATATCGGCTAAGGCCCAGGTTTATGTATCCGTTTATGCCAATATACCTTTGGCTCCAAATATCAATCTCACTATTGGAACCCCTGTGATTTCAGCACCTGCATCCAATTACATCTGGATTGACGGGTATTGGTCGTGGGATAATTACTATCGCGAATATGTATGGGTACAAGGTTACTGGGCATTGGCTCCTTATTCCAACGCTTATTGGATGCCGGGATACTAGGAAGCCTACAGAGGAGGTTACAGATGGATAGATGCCTGTTGGGCTCCGGTAAATTTCAATATTCATTTTGGTTATTACCATGGAAGGTATGATTACTTCGGAAGACCGGTTTATTACCACAAACCGCATCACCACCATCATCACGGATATGCATACTCTTACGATCACAATCCAAGACATAGAAGCTCCGGATACAACAGTTCCCCTTACTTTAATGAATCTCCTAAAAAAGAAAGAGATAGAATTAACAGGAGCAGCAATGTAAGACCCGCTGCTACTAGCAGAAGCAGGCAGGAAGCTGCACAAATAAGAGAGGTGGATAATTCAAGAAACAATCTTGCCAGTTCCAGAACTGCTCAAAACAGTTCTTCTGCTTCCCGGAGTGCGAATTCTTCATCTCAGGCAAGAAATTCATCTTCAAGATCAGACAACAATTCTTCGGTCGCTGGTTCTTCAAGCTCAAGAAATAGTTCTGCCGGTAGCAGTGTAAACTCTAATTCCAGAAGTAAATCCAAGGAGAATAATGCAAACGTGAATTCCACTTCCAGAAGTAGCTCCGGTAATGCTGCCGTAAATTCCAATTCGAGAAGTAGCAGCTCCCGTTCAGGAAACAACTCTTCCGGTTCTGGTGTAAGCTCTAACTCCAGAAGTAAAGCAAGTACAAACAGTGCAACTATTAACTCAAATTCGAGAAGTAGTTCCAGTTCCGGTAACGCAAATGTCAATTCAAGTTCCAGAAGCAGCAATTCCAAACCTGCAGTTAGCAGCTCCGGATCTTCATCAAAGAGTCAAAGTTCTCAACAGGCACGCTCTTCATCAGGCAGCAGCAGTTCAAGACAAAGTGTTAGTCAGGGTTCTTCTTCCCAATCCAGATCGTCTTCAGCAGCTTCTTCATCCCGAAGCAGTAGTTCTTCCTCAAGAAGCAGTGCTGGAAGTTCAGGCAGAAGCAGATAGGATTTAACATTTTTTGTACGTCGATATAAAATTATTTAGCATAACAGTTGTACTTTTGCAACTGTTGTGCTTTTGTTTGAAAGTCAAAACTTGTTTTTATAAAAAGAATCAATTAAATTTACAAATTAAATAACAAGATCATGATGAAACTTAAAAATCTTTACAAATTAGCATGGGTTCTTCCGATTGCTTTCGGATTGACATTCATGGCTTACACTCCTAACACGAGCGAGACCAACCAAGACAACAAAGAACAAGAGAAAAAAGAAGAAAAAGTTATTACAGTGAATGAACTCATCCACGACTTCGGCACCATAAAAGAAGCGAACGGGGAAGTAACTACGGTTTTTACTGTCACAAATAACATGGAAACTCCGATTCTTTTATCCGATGTAAGAGTATCCTGCGGTTGTTCCAATACTACCTGGACAAAAGAACCCATCGAACCGGGAAAAACAGGAAAAGTAACTGTTAATTTCAATCCTGCCGGATTATACGGTCCTTTTGAAAAATATGTAAACATCGTAACCACCGGTACTCCGAACCGCATCTCATTAAGAATTAAAGGAATTATTGAATAAATAACTATAGAATAAATAACTAAAAATATTTCTAATTATCATGGACACTCAAAAAATTAAAGACAAGTTCAAAGAATTATTCGGAAGTGAAGGAACTCTTTACACATCTCCGGGACGTATTAACTTAATCGGTGAGCATACGGATTACAATGGAGGATTCGTTCTCCCAGGAGCTATCGATAAAGCGATGTACGTTATGATTAAACCCAACGGAATGGATAAAGTAAGATCTTTCGCATTAGATCTGGACGAATCTTCCGAGTTTGGTATCAAAGATGATAAAGATCAACCAAAAGAACAATGGGCTAGCTATATTTTTGGAGTGGTTCGTGAAATGCAGAAGAAAGGTAAACAAGTACCCGGATTTGATATCGTTATGTCAGGAGAAGTACCTTTAGGTGCAGGAATGTCTTCTTCCGCTGCCTTAGAAAGCGCTGTGGGGTTTGCATTGAATGACATCTACAATTTAGGTTTTTCCCGTCCTGAAATAGCTACAATAGGTCAAGCTACTGAACACAATTACATTGGCGTAAAATGTGGTATCATGGATCAGTTTGCATCTTGCATGGGTAAAGAAGGTTCTTTGATCCGTCTGGATTGCCGTTCTTTAGAGCATGAATACGTACCATTCGATCCAAAAGGCTATAAATTGGTTCTTATAAACACATGCGTTCCTCACAATCTTGCAGCAGGCGGAGAATACAACAAACGCCGTGCATCCTGCGAAGCAGTAGTGGCTGAAATTGCAAAAAATCATCCGGAAGTAGAATTACTTCGCGATGCTGATATGAAAATGCTGGAAGAAGTAAAAGATAAAGTAGATCCTGTTGATTATATGCGTGCGGAATTCTTTATCGGAGAAGTGCAGCGTCTTCTGGACACGTGTGAAGCTCTTAAAGAGGGCGACTATGAGACAGTAGGTCAGAAAATGTACGAAACTCATGAAGGATTAAGCAAGAAATACGAAGTAAGCTGCCCTGAATTGGATTTCCTTATTGATCAGGCTAAAAAGCATGGTGTAACAGGAGCCCGCGTAATGGGAGGCGGTTTCGGAGGTTGTACTATCAATCTTGTAAAAGAAGATAAAATAGACAATTTCGTAAAAGAAGCTACCGAAGCTTACGAAAAAGAATTCAATATCAAACCTAAAGTGTATGATGTGGTTATAAAAGATGGTGCCAGAAAATTAGATTAAGATTAAAATTAAAATCTATATAAAAAAGGGATTTCACATGAAATCCCTTTTTTAATGAGCCACTAATTACTTTACCAACTTTCTATATTCGGCCGGCGACATATTATATTTCTCTTTGAATTGACGATAAAAACTCCTTACGGAACCGAATCCCGAATTCTC
>JAJBTS010000347.1 GCA_020860885.1 Bacteroidales bacterium | reverse complement strand
CTCAAAAACTATAGGCTTCCGGAATAATATGAAGAAGATTTTGATATTAGATGATGACATTACTTTTAGCTTAATGCTGAAAACCTGGTTAACTAAAAAAGATTTTATAGTGCACACCGCTATTTCTGTTGCTAGTGCCAAAAAAGAAGTTGAACAATCAAGGCCGGACTTAATAATATCCGATATCCGTTTACCGGATGATAATGGGATATCTTTCCTAAAATGGACAAAAGAAGAATATCCGGATATTGCTTTCATTATGATGACGGGCTATGCCGATCTTCAACACGCTGTCGAAGCTATTCGGTCAGGAGCTTACGAATACATAGCAAAGCCCATCAATCCCGAAGAATTACTCAAAAAAATTAATGCGGCATTCGATTTTATACCGAAAGATAAGCCTGTTCAGGCAAGAAAAGGAAAGATTAAAGTTGATAATGAAGATGCTTTTGTTCGGGGACGCTCTGTAGAATATCAGAAAGTTTATGAATATATAGATTTAGTTGCTCCTACGCATTTATCCGTTTTTATTAAAGGAGAAAGCGGGGTCGGGAAAGAACATATAGCCCGTATGATTCATGAAAAAAGTCGGCGCGCTCATGAACCTTTTGTTCCTGTCGACTGCGGAGTAATGAATAAAGAACTTTCTGCAAGTGAATTTTTCGGGCATGTGAAAGGATCTTTTACAGGAGCTATTTCCAACAAAAAAGGCCATTTCGTAGAGGCTAACAATGGAACTTTATTTTTGGATGAAATAGGAAATCTCTCTTTGGATATTCAAATGCAATTATTAAGAGTTTTGCAGGAGAAAAAGGTGAAGCCTGTCGGAGCAACAAAAGAAATAGAGGTAGATGTCAGAATCGTAGTTGCAACAAATGAAGATATGGAACAGTCTGTGGCTACAGGCAAATTCAGAAGAGATTTGTATCATCGTTTAAATGAATTTATGATTACTATCCCGAATCTTGCTGAATGCAAGGAAGATATACCCCATTTATATAGAGCATTTCCTGAAGAAGGCAAATGTAGAAATGGAAAAAAATATAGTAGAAATTGATAAGGATACAATGGAATGTCTCACGAATTATGAGTGGCCAGGGAATATCAGAGAACTGAAAAATGTTATTTTTAGATTGGTACTAATTGCTAAAACACCTGTGATTACTCTGGATTTGCTTGAAGAAACGGTTCCCGGTATTCTTAAATTTTCGCAAAAACATAATTAGCCCTGAATATCTTTTTAAAAGAAAATTTAATGTCACCAAGTAAATATGTAAAAGTATTGGTCATAGTAGGGTATGGACTGATGGCTCTTTTGTCTATTTTCGGTATTGTATGGGTTTATATGGAATGGATGAAATATTCGGATTTGACCGAACCTTACGAAAAACGGACAGAATTGGTAGAAATAAGCAATACTTTCGCTGCTATGTATCAGGCGGAGAGCATGGGAGGTTTGGCCGCTATTGTTACGGACGATGTCTTAAGGGCGGAATATGATTCCCTGATGAGTGCTGTTTTTGTACAAATAGACTTCCTGAAAGAAAAAGAAGAAGAGTGGGATATGAATGAACAGTTGGATAGCCTGGCTATGCTCTTGTTAACCAAACGAGAGAATACTTTAGAACTTGCACGGTTGATTCGTTCGTACGATAAAGATTATGTTTATTCTTCAACCAAAAGAACGGTTATTTCCCGTAAAGATATTAAAGACCTTGACAATCTTTTGGTTAATTCAGTTCAGCAGGTTGAGGATACAACAACAATTGTTGGTGAAAAAAAAGGATTATTACGCCGCATCGGAGACGCTATAAAGAAAAGCCAACCCGATACCCTGATGCATATTAATACGCATACTACATCTACTATACAGGAAAAAGTTGTTCCTGAATTGAAAGATACCCTGGTGCAGTTCATAGAAGATATTAATAGAGTAGCGCTCAGGAAAAATGCAGCAATTACAGTGCAGTTACTAAGGAAACAAAATGAATTGTATGGAATCAATGAGCAAACTACTGCTCAGATCAATAATATATTAAAAGTTCTGAATGATAAAGAAGAATATTTAAGTAATAAGCTGTTGACGGACAGGAACAGTACAATTAAACGATCTACACGGATTGTTTCTGTAATTGCTATCGCTGCTATCTTTTTTTCACTTTTATTTATGACCCGGATTATTCATTCCATTACTTTGAGTCAGGAATTGCAGCGAAAGATAGAAGACAGTAAGAAAGATATTGAAAAATTGTTGATTTCGCGGGAACAGTTGATGCTGACAATTTCTCATGATATAAAGGCTCCGATCAACTCTATTATGGGGTATCTGGAATTAATGAAAGATAAGTCTTCTGTAAATAATATAGGATATATTCAGAATATGCAGCAATCTGCACGCCATATCCTTGATCTGATTCAAAAATTACTGGATTATCATTCTTTAGATGCAAATAAACAAAAAATCGATTCTTTACGCTTTTCTCCTTACTTTTTACTGACGGATATATTTGAGAGCTTCATTCCGAAAGCAGATGAAAAGCATATACAATATCAACTTGATATGGATATAAATACGGATGTATCCTGTGTTAGTGATCCTTTTCGTATCCGGCAGATTGTTGATAACTTTTTATCGAATGCCCTTAAGTTTACTCCTTCATATGGAAGTGTAACCATGGCTGCGTTTTTTCGGGAAAAGAAGAATAAAGCGGAATTAATAATTTCTATTAAAGATACAGGCCCTGGTATAAAAGAAGAGGACAAGGATTCTATTTTTGAAGGATTTAACAGATTGGATTATACAGGTATAAATATAGAAGGTTCCGGGTTAGGATTAAGCATTACACGGAAGTTAACCCATCTGTTGGAAGGTGAGATTAAAATCGAATCGACTTTGGGCGAAGGATCTACCTTTACAGTTACTCTTCCCGTAACAAAAGTAAGGGAAGAGACTCCTTCAAATAATGAAAATAAAGAAGTAAAATTATCATCTGTTAAAGTTTTATTTATCGATGATGATCCTATACAGTTGAATTTATTTTCTGAATTTCTGAAAAGGAAGGATATGATTCCTTATACTGCTTCTACCTACAATGAAGCATCGTCTTTATTGCAAAAAGAACAGTTTGATGTGGTGTTCTGCGATATACAAATGGCCGATATCGATGGATTTACAATGGTGAAATATATCCGGATGGATAAATTCGAAAACGCAGAGACAATTCCTGTTATTGCTTTAACAGGAAAAACAGAAATTCCTATTTCTGAATATATTAGTGCCGGATTTTCGGATTATTTGCCTAAACCTTTTACCTCGGTTCAGTTGTTTAAAGTAATAAACAAATTTACATTGAAAGAAAAAATGCAAATGGATAATTTATTGTTACAATAAA
>JAJBTS010000273.1 GCA_020860885.1 Bacteroidales bacterium | reverse complement strand
CCCCGGAATATTGTGAGCGGCTAATTTCTATTCACTCAGATAATCATATAATTCGGAAGCTATGGTTTGGGTGGTACTGCTTACCACCAAACCATAACTTCCCAATTAAATGATTATCTGAGTGAAAAGAAATTAGCCTCTCACAATATTCCGGGCTTAAAGGATATAATTGAAGAAAGCAAGGTTTCAGTAAAAATGCAATCCATACGGTGGGATAATTCCGGAAACGAAACGGAAGCTTCTTCAGAACTGGCTATGTCGATCGGATTGATATTCACGTTCCTCATTTACGCCTTTATTTTTTCTTACGGAGGAATGGTGATGTCGGGAGTATTGGAGGAAAAGACGAATCGCATTATTGAGGTTATGGTCTCTTCCGTTAAACCTTTCGATTTGATGATGGGAAAACTAATCGGAATCGGATTGGTCGGACTCACGCAGTTCGGATTGTGGGGCATTTTAATCGTAGGATTTACATTTGTAGGAACTACTTTTACCGGGATGGAGGGCATAGCGAATATTGCCGGTCTGTTAGCGTCCAGCAATATAATTGTTTTATGCATTTATTTCGTCTTATTCTTTATCGGAGGATATCTGATGTATGCCTCTCTGTTTGCAGCTATAGGAGCCATGGTAAACAGTCAGGAAGATACGCAACAATATATGATGCCTATAACGATTCTGATCCTTTTTGCCTTTTATGCAGGTTTTTACAGCGCTCAGAATCCGGACGGTCCTTTGGCATTCTGGGCGTCGATCATACCGCTCACCTCTCCTATAGTGATGATGACCCGTTTGCCTTACGGAGTACCCTGGTGGGAACTTTTGCTATCTATCGGACTCTTAATAATTACCGTTGTATTAGTGATTAAACTTGCAGCTAAGATATATCGTGTGGGAATTCTAATGTATGGCAAAAAACCTTCTTTTAAGGAGATTGCTAAATGGTTAAAATATTAAACCTATTCACATCCCTGTTGGTTATATTCCATATAAATATTCTAAGCGTATTTCATTATGTTAATCATTCTTTCTCCTGCAAAAATTCAAAATTTCAGACCTCAACGGGTTATAGAAGACTATACTCTTCCTTCTTTTATGAAGGAAGCGGAAGAATTAATAAAAGAACTTTTACCTTTTTCAATCAAAGAATTGGAAAAAGTATTAAAAGTCAATCCGGCTATAGCTAGCTGGGCTTCCGATAGTTACTACAACTGGAAAACTTCTCATAATACCGGTAATTCAAAACAAGCCATCCTGGTTTATAACGGAGAAGTTTATCGTGGTTTGGATGCTTCCAGCCTTTCGGTGGAAGAACTGGAATACGCTCAAAAACATTTGAGAATGATTTCCGGGTTGTATGGTGTTTTACGCCCGTTGGATTTGATTCAGCCCTACCGGTTAGAGATGAATACCAAATTAAAAAACAGTAAAGGAGAAAATCTTTATAAATTCTGGGAAAATACCATTCCTGCAACTATATCAAAAGCAGTAAAAGAATCCGGTGATCCGGAAATAATCCTGAATCTGACTTCCCACGAATATGCAAAAGCAGTTCAGTTCAAAAAATCCGGTTTATCCGTAATTGATTTTGATTTTCTGGAAAACCGGCACGATGGATATAAACCGATCACCATCTATATGAAGAAAGCGCGGGGAATGATGGCGCGTTACATCCTTCGCAACAGAATAGCGAAGATAGAAGATATTAAAGGATTTGATGCGGAAGGATATTCTTTTAATGAAAGGTTGTCCGATGAAAAGCATTTTGTTTTTACTAGATAAGACAATTTATCCTCTTCAGCCTTTAAATTTCCTGATTTTTAGTGTTTATATTCCTTGCCAGGCATAATAATTATAATCCCTGACAACGGTTTCCAGGAAAGTACGCCCATCCAAATCACTTTCGACTTTCAACAAATCTTTCACTTTCGCACTTAATGCTTCTATGGAAGAAGTCACAGCACGTTTATTCAATGGATCGTAAAGCATATTGGTAATAAAGCGGATCTGACCATCCGACAACAACTCCACCTGATCAAAAGTAGGTTGATAATCATCCGAATATTCCATAAAATCCTTATCCAGATCCAGCTTAGGAGGCTTTATATTCCGAACAACAATTGTTCCGGCAGCCAAATCCCCAATCCTTTGATGATTTTTAGAAAAAGCGATAAATAAACCTCCAACCCCAATCCCGGTAGGAAATAAATCAATAGGCAAAAGTATCCAGCGCAAAAAGTAAGAAAGTAAACCGGGAGTAGATCCATCCAAATTGGTAACCCGTATACCGGATATAATTTTCCCCGGGGTCCTACCTCCCATCAACGATTCGAAAATAAAATGGTAGAAAACAATAGGAATAAAAATGATTGCAAGCAATATATATCTTATACCCCCAGGCAGATGCCTTATAGAATCAGACAGTCCGCTATATTCCAAAAAAATATAAATAAAAGTATAAGCGTATAGAAATATAAATATATAATCTAAAATTAAAGCTGCACCTCTCCTTAACAATCCGGCAGCTTCATACCTGATTGTCACATGCTGTCCGGTAAGTATATCTATTGATTCCATATATGTTCTAATTTCACATTAATTGAATTCCAACTAAACCGATAAGTTCCTGCGGCGCCAAAGATATTTGTAAACCTCTTTGTCCTGCACTGATATATATTCTTTCAAAATTCATGCAAGAATCATCTATATAGGTCGGAAAAAGTTTCTTCATTCCTATAGGACTGCAGGCCCCCCGGATATATCCTGTAATATTCAGCAAATCTTTCATCGGAATCATATCGCATTTCTTATTTCCGGAAATTTTTGCTGCTTTTTTAAGGTCCAGCTCCTCGGCTCCGGGAATAATACAAACAAAATATCCTGATTTATCTCCTTTAAGAACCAGCGTTTTGAAGACCTGTTCCACGGGCTCTCCCAGCTGCTGCGCCACATGCACGGCACTTAAATCCGATTCATCTACTTCGTAAGGAATCAGTTGGTATGAAATACCTGCTTTGTCCAATATCCTTGCTGCATTTGTTTTATTAATCTTCATTATTTATTTGAGATAAATATAAGAAATACAAAATTAGTAAAAGAATCAAAATAAACAGATTCATCAGAACATAATCTGATTTCAGCTTGTTTTATTACAAAGGTAGAACTAAATAAATAGAATTATGAACGAGGAAACAAACAAACCAAAAGGCATGGCACCTAAAGCCAATATCGTAAGCGAAACGAATAAAGAAATTATGGAACGTCCGATGAAAGAGACTGAAATAAAAGAAGTTTCGCCGGAAGAAATTGAACAGGCAAATGTAATCATCAATCCCGATCCTAATACATTAGATAGAGGATAAACAGTAAAAGAGAAATAAATCCGACTCTAAAATCCCG
>JAJBTS010000191.1 GCA_020860885.1 Bacteroidales bacterium | reverse complement strand
CGGCTACCTTTTTCATGGATGTGGCTACTTCCGAAGAGATCAATTCTTCAGGATCTATTTCATCCTTTACGGTAACGATACAACTAGCCATTACATCCGGATTATTTTCAGCTTTAGCTGTAATGGTAGCGCTGCCTGCTTTAAGACCGTTGATTGTTCCGTTTCCGGATACAGATACAACCGCAGGATTACTGGATTCCCAAATTAAATTTTTAGTGAAAGTAAATGCCGGTGTAAGTACTGCCGATAGTTTTCTTGAGTCCCCTTTTATTAACGTTAAAGATTCTTCCAATCCTATTGCTGTCAATCCTTTGTCTTTCATCCAGAACATATCGACTGGTTTTTCTTCCGGATAATTTTCTACACTTACCGGGAAGATATTCATTACTCCATCTGCCGTATTGGAAGTTACTGCTTCATCCTGGCTCCATGTAACTCCTTGGTCTGATGTTGAATATTTATAAATTTCGAAAGAACCTTTTCCTTGTTTTTTGGAGAGATATACGGTAGAAGGATCTTTAGTATCGAATGTTATACCTCCCGATAAATACGGTTGTTCTGGGTTAAGGATTCCACCGGCATCGGCAATTTCAGCAAGAATCCATTGGGTACCATTCCAGCGGGCAGAATTGTATACGTAATCATTCCCTTCTGCATCGAAAGTAGAATACAATATTACAGGGGAGTTTCCGTCCAGGCGGATGTCCCAGACCCATGCTTTCCTATATCCGTTTTCTTCCGTAGGTTCATAGATTTTATCGTGTATGGTTGACAGTGGAATGGAATTAGTAGCCAGATCTGCAACTGAATTCCCTCCGGCAGCAGCATAGAATTTCTTATCTTTTAGTTTCAGGTAATGTATTACATTGTTGTTTTCGCCTGTAAAAGCCGGATTGGAATGAAGGATCGCTAAATGAATAGCTCCTTCACTATCCTGAGTCGTAACGACGTAAGGTATTTGCATTCTTTGTTCTTCGCTGGGGCTACCTGCTGATAACTGATAAAATTCATATCGGTTGCCTTGAGTCGTTGCATTCGATAAGGTGGTGTAGTTTCCGTAAGTCGGACTGTTTCCGTTTGGCTGGATTAGGAATGCCGGTCCTCTTTTTCCCCTGAAAGACATATAAATATCTTCTCCTACAATATAACTGGAATTAGAACATGGATAATAAAAATCTCCGTATCCGGTAGAGCCCATCAATGTCCATTCAGATACATCTTCTTTGTTTGTTGACATATATGCAGTTACGGGGCGAGCGTCTGAACCGGCGCCTGTAGATGAAAAGTCCTGGAAGAAAATTAATATTTCACCTTCTCCACGAATCAGAATAGAAGGCGATGCCAATCCTATTCCTTCTGTATAAACTCCGCTTTGTACCGTTTTTTCAACATAATCTCCTGTCTGGTGATTGTAAGAAGCTGCCAAAACATTTCCGGCATCGTCTATAAATGCAAAGTAAGTTTGTTTTTTTTGTTCCTTCATAATAAATCGAAACCGGTTTGGATAGGGTAGACCACGCTCTGTTTTCCGGCAAGACAAAAGGATCTATATTTCCTATTTCTTCTACTGTTACAACACAGGTAGCATTCACTTCCGGATTACTTTCAGCTTTAACCGTGATGGTTGCCGTTCCGACTTCCAAACATGCGATTTCTCCTTCCTGATCTACAGATACAATGGTTGGAGCACTGGATTGCCAGGTTACATTTTTATTCGTAGCCGTTACAGGAGTAAGTGTGGGATTCAATTTCCGGGTATCTCCTTTTTTCAACGTAAGAGATTCTTCGTCTAATTCTATTTGTGTGAGTTCAATAACTTCCTCTTCGGTTGGTATGACAAGAGATGTGCTGAATTCGTTCGAACTGGTATAAGTTCCTCTCATCCAGCAAACCTGAATAGGAGAGTCGTCTGTATAGTTTTGGACACTTACCGGACGTATATTTACAGTTCCTTCCGGAGTATCGGAAGTTAAAGCTTCAGTTTCAATCCACGTAGCTCCGTTGTCAGTCGTAATATATTTATAAATTTCAAATGTACCCGTAGATTCTTTTTTGGAAAGATAGACAACATGAGGATTTTTAGAATCGAAAGTTATTCCTCCAGCCAGGTAAGGCTGTGCAGCATCTACTATTCCTCCCGCATCCGCTATCTTTGTTGTCACCCATTCTGTTCCATTCCATGCGGCGTAATTGTATGCATAGTCACTTCCGTCTGCATTGAAAGTCGAATAGAGGATAGTAGGTTTGTTTTCATTCATGCAAATATCCCATACCCACGATTTTTTATTTCCGGTAATTTCAGTTGGTTCGTATATCTTATCGTAAATGGTTCCCAGAGGAATAGAATTTACTTTTAAGTCAGCTACCGAATTCCCTCCGGCAGCGGTATAGAATTTTTTATCTTTTAACTGCAGGTAATGAATGACATTATTGTTTGCTCCCGTATAATCAGGGTGAGAATGTGCTATTCCCAGATGAATCGTTCCTTCACTATCCTGGCAAGTCGTTACATAAGGAATTAGAAGTCTTTCCTGTTCTGTCGGACTGCCTGTCGGAGTTTGGTAAAATTCAAACCGATTGTTTTGTGTTGTTGCATTAGACAACGTGTTGTAATTAGCATGTTCCGGATTATTTCCGTTCGGTTGAACAAGGAAAGCAATACCCCTTTTTCCTCTGAAAGACATATATATATCATTCCCAACAGTATATGCCGAACTGGTACAGGGATAATAAAAATCACCGTAGCCAGTAGATCCGAGAGAAGTCCATTGGGATATGTCTTCTTTATTTGTGGAAACATAAGCAGCTACAGGCCGTGCATCACTGGTAGGATTGATTGTGAAATCCTGAAAGAAAAGCATAATCTCACCTTCTCCCCGAATAAGGATAGAGGGAGATGCAATGTCTTTTTTTCCGGTGTATACACCGTTTTTCACAACTTTCTCAACGTAAGCTTCCGTGTCGTGATTGTAAGAAGCAGCGATTACATTTCCCAGATTGTCTACAAAAGCAAAATAAGTTTGTTTTTTTGTTCCTTCGTAATAAACGGAAACGGGTTCTGAAAATAAAGACCAGGCACTGTTTGCAGATAATATTGCAGGAGGGGTATTTCCCCGGCAAGGAGAAGTAATACTCAAACTAAATAAAAAAGTTAGGAGTATTGCGAAAGAGAAGCGTTGTTTCATAGTTTATATATTTTAAATTTATATAGCAAAGATAAATCCACTGCATCTAAACCGTTTACTCATATTATTCTTTCTTTTGTCCAAATTGTTCATAGTTGCAGTTTATTTCTGAATTACATAAAATATTAAAAATGAAGGATAACTTTCTTATTTAAGGTAATTACAAAGGGAAACAGGTACGGCGTTCTGAAAAAGGATGATTTAAGTTTATCAACAAG
>JAJBTS010000230.1 GCA_020860885.1 Bacteroidales bacterium | reverse complement strand
ACCGGCGTGTTTGGCGTTACATCCCTCACATCCAGGTTTTCGACCACCGGGCTCTGATAGACACAGAGTTTATTTTCAGCCACCGGATCTACACCCACCGGATCTACGACAGGTCCATATTGATTATTTAGATATTCAACCCTTTCGGATATCCACTCTTTCAGCGTATTAACTTTTCTGTTGAGATCTATACCCCAACGTTCTTTTTCCCTTTTATCCGCTCCACTCCTTTGAAACAGTTCCCAGTAAGTATCCACCCTATTGAGCAGTGATTCTTCTGAGAACCAGGTTTCCCTTAACCGATCGTAACGGGCTTTCAAGGTATCATTAAATCCCACTACATTATTTTCCTTCAAACGGCGGAAAAGATTATTTTGTCCGTGTTCTACCCGAACAATATATTCCGTAAAACCTTGGGTAGCAGATATATCAGCTCCTCCCCATTGAATTCCAAGAACACCATCCAAATCCCAGGGAGCTATTCCCAGCTTTCTTTCTTCCTGGATATTATACATATAAAAATAAGCATTCTTTCCATGATTATCCGTAGCAAGTATCAGTTCCAAAAACAAATAGTAATCCGTCCATACCGGAAGATCAAAGTGATTTCTGACTTCCCGGCTGAAAGTCTCTTCATCGGAAACAGAACAAAAGTTTATCACATCCCATAAAGGTTGCCAGTCAATTAATTGTCCATCGCTTACATCCGGATATTTCATATCATAAGAGCACCATCCCGGCTTAGAATTGTTATAATTACTAGGGGAACGGCCTGGGTCCGGACCTATATTAGGCCTGTAGCCCATCATGGTTTCAAAAGTCCAACTGTCGGATTTATACAATACACCCCGGATGGTCTGGGTTTCATCCTGGAATTTCTTTAATTTCAATTGTTTACGATCAACACGTTCGGTCATGCAGTAAAGACCCCAATACTTATCATCCACAAAAACTTCGACATATCTTCCACGGGTGGCATTTACCAATTCAGGTTCTTCGGATTTATAATAAGGATCGGAAGAGAAATCGTTCCACAGATCCGTGGATATCCGGTCCCTCATACGGCTATCATCTATCGACATAGCATCCAGGATCCAGTAATTGTCGTTCCGAAGTCCAAAATAGCTCCGGTCGATACCTTTGCCAGCCTCGTCTTTCAATTTGATGGCAAAAGAATTTTTCCAGGCGCTGGCAGTTGTTGCTCCTCTATACCTTATATCGGCATATAATAATTCGCAGGAGTCAATTTCCGCATCATTTACCCTAAATTTTCCACGGGAAAAATATTTGTCACTCCAGACTTTACTTTCACTGTACAATTGGACGATGGGTAATCCTGTAAAAATGATTTTTTCTTCCTTTAGCAGCTTATTGCCTTGATAAAGCTGGATCTTATAAACTTTATTGGCAGTAACCTTCTTAAAAGTAAAATCTTCTCCGTTTATTATTTCTGTTCCATCTACTTTAACGGTCATATCATCTTCCGAAGTTTCAAAAGAAATCTTTTTGACGACATCCGTATCCATTAAATCCAATTCAACCGGAAAATAATAAACCTTACTGTCTTTTATAAGTTCCTTACCATCAAGAGTGAAGGAAGCCAAATATTCATTAAGCCTAAGGTTCTTTTCATCAGATCCTTCTGCGGAAAGTTCAATCCCTTCCCGAAGCCTGTTTAATGACACTGTTTCTCTTACATCCGTTTCTTTCTGTGCAGAGGAAAAGAAAGAAAACAGTATCAAAAAAAATAAAATAAAAATATTTCTTTTCATAAGGCTAATATAATTTATAGTTTCAAACTTCTTTATTTTTACTGGAAACAGATATTATCAAAGCATACCAATTTACTTTTTGATAATTACTTTTCCTTTATCTCCTACTTTCACATAATATCTTCCCGGTACGTAGTGAGAAAAATCCATACTGAACGAATGGGAAGTTGTTACATCCTGATAGATGCAGGCACCGGTTTCCGTATAAATCCACACAGGAGTGTTTAACGTTACATTTCTGACATACAAAATTTCAACAACCGGGTTCGGATATACAAATAACTTATTTTCAGTCACCGGTGCTATACCTACCGGCTCAACAACAGGCCCATATTGATTATTTAAATATTCAACCCTTCCGGATATCCATTCTTTAAGATAATCAACACTCCCGTTTAGATCGATATCCCAACGTCCTTTTTCCCTTTTATCTGCTCCACTCTTTTGAAACAGTTCCCAGTAAGTATCCACCCTATTGAGCAGTGATTCTTCTGAAAACCAGGTTTGTCGCAAACGATCGTACCGGGCCTTCAAGGTATCATTAAATCCGGCTACATTGTTTTCTTTCAAACGACGGAAAAGATTATGTTCTCCGTGCTCTACTTTAACAATATATTGTGTATAATCCTGATTGGAAGCTATTTGTCTCCCTCCCCACTGAATCCCTAACACACCATCCAAATCCCAGGGGGCTATACCCAACTTTTTCTCTTTCTGAATGTTGTGCATATAGAAATAAGCATTCTTTCCATGATTATCCGTAGCAAGTATCAGTTCCAAGAACAAGTAATAATCTGTCCAGACCGGAAGATCAAAATAATTTTTCACTTCCCGGCTGAAAGTCTCTTCATCGGAAGCGGAACAAAATTTTACTACATCCGACAAGGGTTGCCAATCGATTTTTTCTCCATCTTCTAAATCCGGATATTTAACTTCATAAGCTGCCCAGGAAATACTATTATTATTAAAGCTTGCGAGAGGACGTCCCAATTCCGGACCTCTATCCGGAACATATCCCATCATCGTTTCATAAGACCATCTATCCGATTTATACAAAACGCCCCGAATAGTCTGGGTTTCTTCCTGATATTTTTTCAATTTCAACTGCTTACGATCTACTCGTTCTGTCATGCAATACAATCCCCAATATTGATCATCCACAAAAACTTCGACATATCTTCCACGAGTGGCATTTACTAATTCAGGTTCCTCGGATTTGTAATAAGGATCAGAAGAAAAATCGTTCCACAGATCTGTCGATATGCGGTCCCTCATACGGCTAGGATCGATTGTCATAGCATCTAAAATCCAGTAATTGTCATTCCGAAGGCCAAAGTAACTTCGATCTATACTAGCTCCAGCTTCATCTTTCAATTTAATAGCAAAAGAATTTTTAGAAGCATAGAGAGTTGAAGCTCCCCTATATCTTATATCAGCACACAATAATTCTCCGTCATTCCCCCCGTCATTTAACTTAAATTTTCCTCTGGAAAAATTACCGCTTAATTCTTTTCCTTCGCTATACAATTGAACGACAGGTAAACCTGTAAAAATCAAATCTTCCTCCCTAAGTAAATCTTCTCCTTTATAGATTTGGATTTTATAAACTTTATTAGCAGTAACTTCACTAAAAACAAAGT
>JAJBTS010000143.1 GCA_020860885.1 Bacteroidales bacterium | reverse complement strand
CCAAAGGTACTCGTTTGATTATAAATAATCATATTTAAGTGTCTTTACGGGTGAATCCAGGGGATTAATATTGTATTGGAGCATATCCTCTTGTCAATATTAAAAAAGTATGAACTCCTTGCGGAATATGATTTCGCTTATGTTCCCTATCAGCATCAGAAGGATGTAGCCTGCTTGACCATGCTGTGGACGGGTGGGTATGCCAGGAGGTGTGATTTTTAATTTTTCCTTTCAAATCAGGCCTGACGCTATATATATTGGGAGTGGAGTAAGATTTGTAGTATTTATTGTTCTCATATTTTCCCATATGAATATAGCTTACATTATTCTGTCCCGGATTGGTAAAATAAAAGCCGGCTACTTCTTTTCCAATCATTTCAGAAAACTCAATGGCGAAATCCTGGAAACTTTCAACGGTTGGTTGGTTTTCGCCTCCTACTTCCCAAACATTCGATTGAGTCTTAAAATTCATACCATCACTCAGAATTCCTTTTTCGATGTTATCCATTTTAATCTTCGGATCTCCGTTTTTCTTTGTTTTGAGTGTATAGGTATTCGTTTTTCTATCACGCTTAAAACGACCAATCTGGTCAAAATTATCATTGGTGGGTTTGGCAAGGACCATATCTCCTGTTTTTTTTGTCAAATCGATAAATATCCCTTCCATCCGGGTCGATGAAACGGATCGGATTGTTTAAGCAAAACGCGTACGGACTCGTATTGGAATACTTTTCAGCATGCGGATCTATCGTTAAAAATTTCTTTTCATCCGGATCAAACGCCACCGTTTTAATTACCTGGTCATTCTCATCCAGCAGGTTTAACGACAATGTGTTTTTATCAAACTCAACACGGCGTATTTTGCTGCCTGAGTCTGCATTTGCTACTTTGAATGGTGTTTCGGGCAATTCAATCATTGCTTTTACGCTTTGTTCGGGCGCAAAATTGTCGTAAGGAGTTTGTGCAACCATGCTTAATGTACAAAACATTACGGTACTTAAAGATAAAAATAGCTTTTTCATATTCATTCTTTTATTTTATATTTTCCACAAGGGAAACGGACTTTTTGAAACTCAAAGTCTTTTCCCCTTTCTACATTGGTTCTATCTCATGGATAGCAATATCAAAATCATTAGATTCTTTACGATTGTCAAATATATAAAATCTTTTAAAAATAATATCATTTATCTTTAAAAACCTTTATTTTATTTACTTGCAGTTTGGTATCAGGTTTTATAGACCAGCTTACCTTATAGATTGGTCATTTTCGCGTACCTTCTTCTCTTTCTTTTTGCTCCTTTTAGCTTCTTCTTCAAGAAGGAATTTTTCATATTCCGCCATTCTATATTCGTCTAATTTTTCTTTTTCAGGATCTATCCACTCAAAATATTTTTCCAAATAGATAGAAGGTTCGAAATAGAGGCTGGTTCTTCCGGGAGTCCATCCTCGTATGGTGGATGATGTATATAAAATATTGTTGCAACAGGCTTCTCTTAATAAAGCAGCCAATTTATCTATGTGTATTTCGAAATGACTAAACTGATAAGTTGAAACATTTTTTTCTTTCTCATAATTAAAAGTATCGAGTAAAATTTTGTAATCTACCTTTTTTCCTCCCCTGTAATAAGCGGCTGCCAGATAAGAGCACAATTCTTCACTGGTATTAAATATGCCTGATTTTAGCTCTCCCGTTTCTTCATCAAAGAAATCATTTATTATTTCAGCTAACTTCGGGGAATGAAAAGTTAATACTCCTCTTTCGTCTTCACCCAGAGATATTTCTATTCCTAACGTCTGGCGAATATATTTTCTTAAAAATATTACGATGGGATACTGGTTGGTTTTCTTGTAAAATTCTTCGTCCGTATCTGAGCGATTGCTCTCCGGTTGAATTTTCTTACTTCCGAATGCACCCAGAAGGAAATATTCCGGAACAATGGTTGGGGTAAATTCCTTAAAAAATTCTTCTACTCTTTCTTCCGGAAAGAAATGGAGACGACAGATACTTCCTTCCAATATACCGTTCTGTATAGGGAAATAAGGAACAGTCTCTGATTCAAGTGAATCTTTTGTTTGGGAATCTGTTTGAGCCATTAAATAGAGGGGCATAATTAAAATGCAGATGAGTAGTAGTAATTGTTTCATAACTTTGATTTGGGAATTAATGATTATCTTTTTTCTGATTTATATTCTCTATCCCGAGGACTTCTATATATTTCATTAGAAAGACAGAAGGCTCGAAAGAGAAGGTAATTCTTCCCGGTATAATCCCTCTGTCGGAAGTATTCAGATAATGAATGGAATAAGCTCCGGCTTTCCGCAGCAGAGAAAACATAGATTCACTATCCAGGCATCCTTGTTCGATCTCATACCTTCCATTCTCTGATTGCTTGCCAAACTTGAAGTAAAGTCCCGCACAATAAGAAAGGATTTTTTCTCTCGTATTAAATATATCCGGTTTGAGACGGGAGCCTTCTTCAGAGAAATTATCGATAATCTCCGATAACTGCTTCGAAGAAAGTATGGTAGTCCCATCCTTATTTTTCTTTACAGTAATAGCAACAGGGAGGTTTTTACGAATGTATTGTTCTAAAAATCCAACCTTCTCTTCCCCTCCCGGCCAATAACGATCTACCTCATATTCAGAAAGAGCATTTCCCGAACGGATCAATTTATTACCGATTGTTCCTAATATGAAATATTCAGGTATAATAACGGGTGTATAGTTTTTCAAATATTCTTCTCGGAGATCATCTTTTACATCGTATATGTAATTAATATGCATATCCAGTGCTTCTTTATCGTCCGGTAAGTGAAATGCATGGCTGTGTATGCTTACAGAATCCTTTTTAACAGACGGATCCTGAGCCGATAACGGGAGTAATAAGAATACGATGAAAAAAAGGAATAGAGATCTTTTCATACTTTCAATTTAGTAATTAAGTACTATCTTTTCTGATATTTCTTTACATCCAGCTTGTTTTTCTCTGCATCGATTAACTGAATGTATTTTTCAAATACAAAAGAAGGCTGAAAGATAAAAGCTGAGTTTCCCGGGATGGAATAGGTATACCAATGATAGGAGACGGATTCCTGAGCGCCACTTTTCACTAACAATAAAAAGAGACGTTCAATACTTAACCAGGAAGGGAGAATGGTGTAACTATTCTTGTTCTTCTTCCCAAATCTATAGTAAGAACCTAAGAGGAATGAATTTCTTTCCTCAGGGGAGTTAAATAAATTTTCTTTCAATTTATCGCCGACAATGTAGGTATCCAGTAGTTCAATTAATTCTTTTGAAAGAATATGTATCTGATTATTCTTATCTTTTTCAATTGTAATGTGAATATTGAATTTTTCCTGAATAAAAGAATTCAAATACTCTACCAAAGGTTCTTCACTATCCTCATAGGAAT
>JAJBTS010000196.1 GCA_020860885.1 Bacteroidales bacterium | reverse complement strand
TAATTGAACATTTGAATTTTGCAAAATCAATGCCAATAGTCGGCAGATTATATTTCTTTAACATTCAAAATGCATTTAGGTTAATTCTAAGGATGTTTTATAATTTATATTTCACGGGGATTATTACCCAATTGCGAAGGTAGCCATGTTTACTTGTATCATTCAAAATTTTCGCACGTGCAAAAATTTTGAATGGCAGTCCCATTTGAAAAAATTGCACGTGCGAAAATTTTAGGTCGTTTGTCTTTGGGAAAGGAATAATCAGTATGATTTTATGGGAGGTTAGGGCAGAGACATCCTATTCTTGTTCCCGATAAGCGTTGAAAAAGAAAAGAAGCTTTCATACTCTATTGGATTGAGTGAGACAGCTTCTCTTAAAATATTTTTCTTGTATTTTCAATTACATATACTCTTCTCCGTATTTCATCTTTACATCAGCAACAATCTGTTTTATACGTTGTTCTTCATCTCTTTTACATATCAAAAGCACATTATCCGATTCTGCTACGATGTAATTATCCAGTCCTTGGACCACAGCCAGTTTACCATCAGCCAGGGTTACCAGATTATCTTTACTTTCAATGAAAAGCGACTTACATTTCAAAACAGCGTTTTTTCCCTCATCCTTATCTGTAAGGTCATAGACAGAAGCCCAGTTACCTAAATCGGACCAACCGAAATCAGCGACCAGCATATACACATTGTCTGCTTTTTCCATAATTCCATAATCAATGGAAATATTCTGGCAGGTAGGATATACCTCATTAATAAATTCTTTTTCTTTAGGAGTATTATACAATCCTATTCCCTGGGCCAAACGGACATTTATATCCGGAAGATACAATTTGAAAGCATCCAGGATAACATTCACATTCCAGATGAAAATACCTGAGTTCCAGAAAAAATCACCGCTTTCAAAAAATATTTGGGCCAATTCCGGATTCGGTTTCTCCGTAAAAGCTTTTACTTCCTGTATATTGTCTTTACCTCCTTCCTTGGTCTGGATGTACCCATATCCTGTTTCCGGGCGGCTGGGTTTTACTCCCAGTGTTAGCAGAGAAGGAAACTTACTTACAAAGTTTAATCCTGTTTGTATATTCTTCAGGAAATGTTGTTCCTGTAAAATTAAATGGTCAGCAGGAGTAACTACGATATTTGCATTAGGATTGATAGCTTGAATATGATAGGAAGCATAGGCTATACAAGGTGCTGTATTCCTACGTGTAGGTTCCTTTAAGATCTGGCTGTCTGTTATCTCGGGAAGTTGTTCCTTTACCAGATCAGCATATAATTCGTTAGTTGCGATAAAAATATTCTCTGTAGGTATAATCTGACTGAAACGATCAAATGTTTGTTGAAGAAGGGAGCGCCCGGTTCCAAAAAAATCAAGAAATTGCTTGGGTTTATTTTCCCGGCTGAATGGCCAGAATCGGCTGCCGATACCACCTCCCATAATCACACAAAAATTATCCTTCATATTATTCTTTTTTAATAATTGTTACTGGCAAATATAATACTATTTTAAAAACCAGTCAATTATGTGAGGTCAATAAATAGGAATATTAATGTATTTTATCAATACTTAATAATTGAATTTTTTGAGACTCTGAAGGTTTGCGAAAATCTCAATGATTCGTCTACAAGGGTTTTCAACGCAATCTTAATACATCCCCTTCTACAGGAACATAATCCGGTTTTTTCTTGTTGAGTTTATACAATCGTTCAACTTGAATACCGTATCTCTGCGAAATGCTATACATAGATTCACCGATTTGGACAATGTGCTCAAAGTAAGGTTTGTCGGCTTGTTTCTTTTTTTTCTCCAGGTAAATTATATCTCCTTTACTTACCGGGAAATCTTCAGGAACTTCATTGAATTTGAGCAAATCTTTCACTTTAAATCCCATCTCTTCGGCAATGCGTTCGTAGTTGTCATTCTCTTCTCCGACCACATATAGTAAACCATGGTCAATATAAGGTTGACGTTTAACTTTTTGAACAACAGCTTTACTGCTTTTACCGGCCTTTCCTTTTTGGTCGTATTGATAAAGTTTATAATCTTCTATGAGTTTAATCAATTTATTTGCATAAGCCTTATCCGTAGCATATCCACATTTTTGTAAGCCCCGGCACCATCCCTTATAATCGGTAGAGCTTAATTTGAATAACTCGGAATAGCGGGCGCGTTCGGCCAGGAATTTGGAATGATCTTCGAAAGAATCTTCTGCTTTTTTGTAACTCCGAAAGCAATCGTTAGGGCCATCGTCTGCTTTATAGGCCCGGTTTCCTCTCCAATCCGTATGGCATTTAATTCCGAAATGATTGTTTGTTTCTTTAACGAACCGACTTCTGCCGGCTCCGGATTCCAGAATACCTTGAGCTAACGTGATGCTGGCCGGGATTTTGTATTTCTTCATGTGATCTACGGCTAAATCGCTGTATTTATCAATATAATCTATATAGGGTTGATAGAGTTTCTGAGCGTCGACAGAAAAAATTGAGATAGAAAAAAGACAAAATAAAAAAAGTATAATGCGATATGCTTTCATATTTTCAGTGAATAGTTTATATTTGCCTTAACTTAGAAGACCATGAAAGAATTAAATATAATTGCAAAGATACGAGTTTGTATTTACGAAGAGTTAAATCTAAGTGAAAAAATCTTAATAGATTCAGCAAAAGAGGCTGCTTTAAGGTCTTATTCTCCCTATTCTCACTTTCAGGTAGGAGCTTCCGTGCAATTGGTAAATAATGAAATAATAACCGGAAGCAATCAGGAGAATGCAGCTTATCCTTCCGGATTATGTGCAGAACGTATAGCTTTGTTTTATGCTAATTCCAGGTTTCCGGAAGAAGCTGTTCAGGCCGTGGCTGTTGCTGCATGTAGAGAAGGGAATTTCACTAAAGATCCGGTAACTCCTTGCGGAGCTTGCAGGCAGGTAATGTTGGAAGTCCAGAACAGATATAAACAACCTTTCAGTCTTTATCTTTACGGAACAAAGGAAATATTTGTTATTGAAACAATTAACGATATCCTGCCGCTTTCTTTTGGAGAAGAGAATTTGTAAGATTGTGATCATTCAACGGGAATTCGGCCTAATTGAATCTATGAAACTTTTTCTCTACCTTTGTAGTCCTAAATAAACAAACTATGAGTCATTCCTCTCTTTTAGAGAAATTAGATATACTAGTCATTCGTTTTGAAGAAATTGGTAAACTGATTACCGACCCTGCTGTCATAGCAGATATGAAACGTTTTGTCAAGTTAAATAAAGAATATAGAGATCTTGAAAAAATAACTGTAGCCCGTAACAAATACAAACAGGTGCTTACGACTATCGAGGAGGCTAAAACAATTCTGGATGCTGAATCGGATCCGGAACTACGGGAAATAGCCAAAGAAGAGCTTGATGAATGTTCCCAACAGCTTCCAGTGCTGGAAGAAGAGATTAAATTGTTGTTGGTTCCTGCTGATCCGCAAGACAGTAAAAATGCTATTGTTGAAATACGGGGAGGTACCGGAGGAGATGAAGCCGCTATTTTTGCAGGAGACCTTTTCAAGATGTATTCCAAGTACTGTGAATCCAAAGGTTGGAAAGTGGTAGTTACCAGTTTTAGCGAAGGTACCATCGGTGGATTTAAAGAGATTATTTTTACCGTAACCGGTGAAAATGTTTACGGTATTCTTAAATACGAATCAGGGGTTCACCGGGTGCAAAGGATACCGGTTACGGAAACTCAGGGGCGGGTGCATACTTCTGCCGCAACAGTGGCTGTACTTCCTGAAGCAGATGAATTTGATGTGGAAATAAAGGAATCGGATATACGTGTCGATACTTTTTGTTCTTCAGGAGCAGGAGGTCAATCTGTTAATACCACTTATTCAGCGATCCGTTTGGTGCATATCCCTACAGGAATTACGGTACAGAGTCAGGACGAGCGGTCTCAACTGAAAAATAAAGCAAAAGCTATGGTTGAATTACGTTCCCGCATCTATAATATGGAATATCAGAAATATTTGGATGAAATTGCTTCTAAAAGGAAAACCATGGTTTCTACCGGGGATCGTTCTGCAAAAATCAGAACTTATAATTATCCGCAAGGACGCGTTACCGATCATCGCATCAATTATACTATTTATAATCTTCCGGCTTTTGTTGGAGGAGATATTCAGGGCGTCATCGATCAATTGATTGTGGCAGAGAATGCAGAGAGATTAAAAGAAAGCGAACTATAATTCATTTAACAGTAAACAGTTAGCAGTAATTATTGAAGGATAGAAAGAAAGCTGCTTACTGGTTGCTGTTAACTGTTAACTGAAAAATATATGACGAGACAAGAATTATTTAACAACATCCTGAGGAAACAATCTTTCCTGTGTGTAGGATTGGATTCAGATATAAAAAAGCTTCCTTCTTGCCTTAAGGGCAAAGAAGACGCTGTTTTTTCTTTCAATAAAGCAATAATCGATGCAACACAATCGTATTGTGTCGCTTATAAACCCAATTTAGCTTTTTATGAAAGTCTGGGAGCTGTGGGGCAGATTACACTGGAAAAAACAGTCGCTTATATCCGCGAACATTATCCGGATCAGTTTATAATTGCTGATGCAAAAAGAGGAGACATAGGAAATACTTCTGAAATGTATGCCCGCGCTATTTTTGATTATGCCGATTACGACGCGGTGACTGTAGCGCCATACATGGGAGAAGACAGCGTCAAGCCATTTTTATTATATCCCAATAAGTGGGTAATACTCTTAGCCCTGACTTCTAATAAAGGTTCACTGGATTTTCAGCTCATGGAAGATGCAAAGGGAGAAAGACTTTTCGAAAAAGTTCTTAAAAAATCTCAGGAGTGGGCAACGGATGAACACATGATGTATGTAGTAGGAGCTACACAAGGGAAAATGTTCGAAGATATCCGTAAATATGCACCGGATCATTTCCTGTTGGTTCCAGGGGTAGGGGCCCAGGGAGGTAGTCTGGAAGAAGTAGCAAAATATGGAATGAATAAGCAATGCGGCCTGTTGGTTAATTCTTCCCGCCAGATTATCTATGCAGACAGTTCGGAAAATTTTGCTGAAGCTGCCGCACGGGAAGCAAAAAAAGTACAGGAAGAAATGTCAGGGTATCTGAAATGGATAACAAACGAAAAATAATTAATGATCCTGTATTTGGGTTCATCAATATAAAGGATGAATTCATTTATTCGATTATACAACATCCCTATTTTCAACGATTAACCCGTATCAGGCAATTGGGTCTGACCCACCTTGTTTATCCGGGTGCACAGCATACGCGTATGGCTCATTCGTTAGGATCTATGTTCCTGATGGGTGAAGCTATTTCCCAGTTAAGATCAAAAGGGCATGAGATTACATTCGAAGAAGCGCAAGGGGCGCTTGCATGTATTTTGCTGCATGATTTAGGACATGGACCTTTTTCTCATGTTCTGGAAGATACTCTGGTAAAGAATATTTCTCACGAAGAGATCTCTCTTCTTCTGATGAATAGAATAAATAAAGAAATGAATGGTAAGCTGGAGCTTGCCATTTCTATATTTAAAGATGAATATCCCAAGAAATTCCTTCATCAATTGGTTAGCGGGCAACTGGATGTTGACCGCCTCGATTATCTCAGGCGGGATAGCTTTTTTACAGGCGTACACGAAGGAAACATAGGATCTGCCCGTATCATTAAAATGTTGAATCTTAAGGATGGGAAGCTAGTGGTGGAAGCCAAAGGAATTTATTCTATAGAAAATTTCCTGATGGCCCGCCGTCTGATGTATTGGCAGGTGTATTTACATAAAACAGCTTTAGCGGCCGAGAAGATGCTGGTAAATATCTTAAAAAGAGCTCAGCAACTGGCTTTGCAGGGAAAGGAACTATTTGCATCTCCGGCCCTTTTCTATTTTTTATATCATCCGATCGATAAGCATGCTCTATACAACGATCCGCAAGCTTTGGAGTCTTTTACGGATCTGGACGACAGTGATATCTGGTCCGCTTTGAAAGCATGGTCGAATCATTCGGATAAAGTGTTGTCTATTCTCAGTAAAAGTTTGTTGAACAGAAATTTATTTAAAATAGAAATAGAATCAAAGGCTTTTGATCGTGAGTATCTAAATCAGAAAAAAGAAGAATTTTCTATAAAATATAATATTTCAGCAGAAGAAGCATCTTATTTGATATCGTCGGATGAAGTTTCTACCAATATGTATAGTGAAGCCGATGATAGCATAGATATTTTATATAAAGACGGAACTATAAAAGATATCGCAGAGGCATCCGACATGTTAAATATACAATTGCTTGCCAAGAAAGTAAGGAAGTATTACTTTTGTTTTTTGCGAGATTCAAAATAATTTCCGTTCTTTGTTCTTTAATTAATTAAAATAAAACAGCTATGGAGTTTAGCGCTCAACAGATAGCAAGTATCCTCAAAGGTAAAATTGAAGGAAACCCGGAAGTAAAAGTAAATAATTTTTCTAAGATAGAAGAGGGTAAGCCGGGAACTCTTACTTTTCTGGCAAATCCGAAATATTCCTCTTTCCTGTATCAAACGAATGCAAGTCTGGCTTTGATTAATGATAATTTTATTCTGGAAAAGAAAATTCCCGATACATTAACATTGATTCGGGTTCCGGATGCCTATGCGGCTCTGGCTCAACTGATGAATCTGGTGGATCAGGCAAGAAATAAGAAACAGGGGATTCATTCCATGTCTTTTATAAGTCCTACAGCTCTTGTTCCTCAACAGGACATATATATAGGAGCCTTTGTTTTTATCGGTGAAAATGTACAACTGGGTGAAAACGTAGCCATATATCCCAATTCATACATTGGTGACAATGTAAGCATTGGAGATAATACAATTATTTATGCCGGAGTAAATATATACGACGGTTGCCGGATTGGTAAAAATTGTATTATACATTCCGGAGCAGTGATCGGATCCGATGGTTTTGGCTTTGCAAAAGAAAATGAAGAATACAAAAAAATACCTCAGTTAGGAAATGTTGTTCTCGAAGATGATGTGGAGATCGGAGCCAATACAACAATAGATCGCGCAGTAATGGATTCCACGATCATCCGGAAAGGTGTTAAACTGGATAATTTAATTCAGATAGCTCATAATGTGGAAGTTGGAGAGAACACAGCAATGGCGGCTCAGGTCGGTATTTCCGGTTCAACGAAAATCGGGAAGAACTGTATAATGGGAGGTCAGGCCGGATTAGGCGGACACATAAAAATTGGAGACGGCGTAAGTATTGGAGCTCAGGCGGGAATTATTAGTAATATCGAAGCTGGAAGAAGTATTATAGGAAGTCCGGCTATCGATGTAAAAAACTTTTTCCGCTCCAGTATTATTTTTCCAAAACTACCTGATTTATACAGACAATTAGGTCAACTCCAAAAAGAAGTAGAATCATTAAAGAAAGAAATACAACAAACAAATGACAAATAAACAGCATACTCTGAAAGAAAGTTTTTCTCTACAAGGCAAAGGGTTGCATACCGGATTGAAAATTAATATTAATTTTCTCCCGGCACCTGATAATCACGGATATAAGATTAAAAGAATCGATCTTCCTGAGCAACCGGTTATTGATGCTTTGGCAGAAAATGTAATACAAACACAACGAGGAACTGTTATTGCGAAAAATGGTGTACAAATCAGTACCATCGAACATGCCATGGCTGCTTTGTATGGAATGCAGATAGATAACTGCCTGATTGAAGTAGATGCTCCGGAATTTCCTATTCTGGATGGAAGTTCTATGCAATATGTAAATGAAATAGAACGGGTAGGTTTAATGGAGCAACAGACCGATCGCGATTATTATATTATCAAAAATAAGATTGAAGTAAAAGACGAAGAAACAGGTTCTTCTATAGTGGTGCTTCCTGATGATCAGTTTGTGGTCAATACTCTAATTGCTTTTGATTCTGCCATCTTAGACAGTCAGTTTGCTACATTGGAAAAGATAGAAGATTTCAAAAAAGATATTGCTTCGAGCCGTACTTTTGTGTTTGTCCGTGAAATTGAACCTCTTTTGGCAAATAACCTGATTAAAGGAGGAGACCTGGATAATGCTATAGTAATTTATGAAAGACAGATCAGCCAGGAACGTTTTGATCATCTGGCCGATAAAATGAATGTCGATCACAAAGATGCAACTCAATTAGGCTATATCATGAATGTTCCGTTGGTTTTCCCAAATGAACCGGCGAGACATAAATTACTGGATATTATTGGAGATCTTGCTCTTACGGGAAAACCAATCCGCGGACGGGTAATAGCAACCTGCCCGGGTCATAAAATAAACAATAAGTTAGCACGTTTAATAAGGAAGGATATCAAACTCAATGAGGTACAAGCTCCGGTTTATGATCCTAATATCCCTCCTGTGATGGATATTAATAGGATTAAGGAGCTGCTCCCCCATCGCTACCCTTTCTTATTAGTGGATAAGATTATTGAAGTTGGATCGAAATATATCGTAGGAGTAAAAAATGTTTCTGTCAACGAGCCTTTTTTCCAAGGACATTTTCCTGAAGAGCCTGTAATGCCGGGAGTATTACTGGTCGAATCAATGGCTCAGATCGGAGGACTTCTGGTTTTGAACCAGGTGGATGAACCGCAACGTTTTTCTACTTATTTTATGAAAATTGATGCTGTAAAATTCAGACAAAAGGTGGTTCCTGGCGATACTTTAAAGTTCCGGTTGGAATTTATATCCGATATCCGGCGAGGTATTGCCAATATGAAAGGATATTGCTTTGTAGGAGAAAAATTGGTTTGTGAAGCTGAATTTATGGCACAGATAATAAAGAACAAATAACTATTTACAAGAATGATTACACTCCCCAAGAACAGTATGAAATATAAAATGTCATCTGTACACCCGGACGCAATAATTGGCAAAAATGTCACTATTAGTCCTTTTGTTACAATAGATAAAAACGTAGTGATCGGAGATAATACATATATTTATCCGAATGCTGTAATTTTGGAAGGCGCACGTATTGGAAAGGATTGCCAGATATTTCCGGGCGCTGTGATTTCTGGTATCCCTCAGGACCTGAAATTCAAAGGAGAAGCTACAACATGCGAAATTGGAGATAATACTACTATCCGTGAATGTGTGACTGTTAATAGAGGTACGGTTGCAAAAGGAAAAACGGTAGTAGGAAGTAATTGTTTATTAATGGCTTATTCTCATATTGCCCATGATTGCATTTTGAAAGATCATGTAATCATAGGAAATGCTGTTCAGTTGGCCGGAGAAGTAGAAGTAGATGATTATGCTATTTTGAGTGGAGGCACACTTGTGCACCAATTTACGAAAGTTGGTAAACATGTTATGGTACAGGGTGGTTCCAAACTGGGAAAAGATGTTCCTCCTTACATAATGGCCGGGCGTGAACCTATCACTTATTCAGGTGTTAATATAGTGGGTTTGAGAAGACGTGGATTCACAAATGAACAAATAGGATGTATTCAGGAGATGTACAGGCTGATTTATCAGTCGGGTATGAATAACTCTACAGCAGTGAAACATATAGAATTGCATATCCCGGAAGGGGTGGAGAAAAAGGAAATAGTTCATTTTATAACAAACTCGCAAAGAGGTATATTAAGAGGGTACTTGGAATAATTAAAGAATTAAAGGGAAAGACAACTATCGATTATTCACTTTAATTCTTATTTCTTAATTTTATAGAAGTATGATTTACAGATTTATTTTGGTTTCTGACGAAGTAGAGGATTTTAGGAGAGATATTAAAATTGATTCAGAAGCAACATTTTTTGAGTTGCATGAAAGTATATTGGATTCTGTAGGATATACAAAAGATCAGATTACATCTTTCTTTATTTGTGACGATGACTGGGTTAAAAAAACCGAAATCACTTTGATCGATATGGAATCAAGTTCGGAAGAAGATATCTTCGTTATGGATTCTGCCCGGTTAAGCGAACTGATTGATGAAGAGAAACAGAAACTGATTTATGTTTTTGAACCATTGACCGAACGTTGTTTCTTTATGGAATTAAAGGAAATCATTACTGGGCAGGATTTGAACAAAGCCGAGGTAGTGAAATCAGTAGGCAATCCACCGCTTCAAATATCTTTAACAGAAGAACTGGATCTTACTGTTCCTATTCCATCAACTACAGAAATGATGGATGACGACTTTATGAATGAGGATTTCAATCTGGATGAGTACGACGAAGAAGCTTTCGGAGACTTAAATGAAGGAAATCCCTTTGATAACTATTAAACTATGACCAGTGAACAGTAAACCGTGTGTAAGAACTGTTTACTGTTCATTGGTAACTAACTAAGCTAACTGTTAACTGAAATGTCTTCTCTCATAGTACTACTAGGCCCTACGGGGGTAGGTAAAACCGAACTGAGTATTCAAATCGCTCATAAATTCAATTCTCCCATTATATCCTCCGATTCACGGCAAATTTATAAAGATCTGGTTATTGGTACTGCTGCGCCTACTGCTGAAGAATTAAGTCTGGTTCAACATTATTTTATAGGTACTCTTAATATAGAAGATTATTATAGCGCCAGCCAATACGAAGAGGATGTTCTTAAATTGCTTCAGGAACTTCATCAGAAGCATGATAGTATTTTGATGACCGGAGGATCCATGATGTATATTGATGCTGTCTGCAAAGGAATTGATGAAATCCCTACCATTGATGCTGTTTTACGTAAAGAAATTTTTGATCTCTATGAAAAAGAAGGACTGGAGCCCATCCAGCAACAGCTCAAATTGTTAGATCCTGTTTTTTACAATCAGGTAGATCTGAAAAACTATAAAAGGGTTATTCACGCCTTAGAAGTTTGCCGGATGACCGGAAAACCCTATTCTTCTCTAAGAACAAATACAATTAAAGAAAGACCTTTTAAAATTATTAAGATCGGACTGAAACGGGAGAGGGAAGAATTGTATGAACGGATCAATCATCGGGTCGATCAAATGATGGAGAATGGTTTATTGAACGAAGCAAAAAAACTTTATCCTCACCGGTCTTTGAATTCTCTGAATACTGTAGGATATAAGGAGCTTTTTCAATATTTCGATGGAACGTGGACCTTGGATTTTGCAGTGGAAAAAATTAAGCAGAACAGTCGTATATATTCACGTAAACAAATGACCTGGTTTAAGAGGGATAAAGATATTCACTGGTTTCATCCGGAAGAGAAAAATAAAATATTCCGTTTCATAAAATCTAATCTATAGCCATCCGTTTTCTTTGTACCATTGTACGCACTCTTGCATCCCCTTTTTCAGATCATATTCAGGATTAAAATGTAAATCCTGTTTTAGGGTTTGTATATCGCAACTCCAATCCCGTAACTTCATTATCTCATATTTATCCCGATTCAGGGTCGAAGCTTTGCCACTGATTTTGGAGAGATCTTCTGCTACCACGGATACTGCTTTCAACATAGGGAGAGGAACCCTTAATTTAAGAACATATTTTTTCCCCAAGGCTGTTTTTGCGATATGGGTGTACTCTTCATCCGTATAAGTTTTGCCGTCGGATACGGGATAACTTTTATTTTTTACAGAGCTTTCCAATGCCAGAAAAGCAGCCTGAACCAGATCTTTTACGTAAATAAAGGTGAGTTTTTGAGTTTCCATTCCTGCAGCTACATCCAGACCCGCACATATCGTTTTAAGCATGATATAGTAATCTTTCTCACGAGGTCCGTAAACTCCTGTAGGTTGAAGGATGATGTATGGGAAACCGTGTTGTGCAGAAAGAAACTGTTCCGCTTTTAGTTTACTTCGTCCGTAAGCTGTATCTGCATCCGGATGATGAGCGCTCAAACTACTCATCAGTATAAATTTATCAGGGATATTTCCGGTTTCCATAAGAGCTTCAATCAAGTGACGGGTGAAAAGATAGTTGACTCTTTCAAAGTCAGAAGGATCGATACACTTGGTTACTCCGGCATTGTGAATGATGTAATCCCATTTCCCATGCAGGAGAACGTGGTGACTTATCTGTTCCTGAAGAATTTTTTTATCACTAAAGTTCAAGTCTATAAACCGAATCTCCGCATCGGTCAAATACTCTTTGCTGCTAGTGCTACGTATTCCTGCCCATGTTTGCCATTCTCTGCTGCGGGCTTCTTCGACCAGAAAACTACCAATGAAGCCACTGGCTCCGGTAATCAGGATTTTTTTCATCGTTTTGTCTGGAAAAATTTCTTCATTAATTCGGAAGCCTCCTTTTTCATAACACCTGAAACCACTTTGGTTTTAGGGTGCAAAGCTTCAGGAGCAATTTTGTGATAACCGCGTTTCTCATCTTCTGCGCCGTAAACGATACGGGAAATCTGTGACCAGCCCAATCCCCCGGCGCACATAGGGCAGGGTTCTATGGTAACATACAATGTACAGTCAATAAGATATTTACCTCCCAAAACAGATGAAGCGGCTGTAATCGCCTGCATCTCAGCATGAGCTGTTACGTCATTCAATGTCTCGGTAAGATTATGACCCCGGGCAATAATCCGGTTGTCGCAGACAATAACTGCACCTATAGGAACTTCCCCTCTGTCAAAAGCTTTTTGTGCTTCAAACAAAGCTTGTTTCATGAAATGTTCATCAGTAAGTAAACCGGACATTCAAAGATTAATCTTTTGTAATGGTGATGATGCGGACTTCTGTTAAAGGATTATCGCGGGAGTCCGTGGGTAATTCTGCAATCTTATCTACGATATCCAATCCTTCCACTACTTCACCGAATACAGTGTATTCCCTATCCAGGAAAGGAGCTCCTCCTACTTTTTTGTAAACAGATTCCTGTTCTTTCGGCCAACTTCTACCGGTTTGTTCTTCCAGCAGGCTAAATTTTCTGACAGAGTATTTTTCGCCGTGAACAATATAGAATTGAGTAGGTGAAGATTTTTTTTCAGGATTTACACCGTCTCCCATACGGGCCGCCGCCAAAGCTCCCTTTTTATGGAAATATTCCGGAACGATCTCTGCAGGGATTCTATCTTCATCTTTCTCTTCCACTTCCGTACCTTCCGCTCCGGGTTTTGTGGTCGGATCTCCTGTTTGTATCATAAAATCTTCAATAACCCGATGGAAAAGAACGCCGTCGTAGACTTTCTCCTCGACTAATTTTTCAAAATTAGCCTTATGTAAAGGTGTTTTTTCATACAACTTTACTTTGATATTACCTAAAGTCGTTTCAATGGTATACGTTGGCTCTTCTGCCTTACAGGAAATAGACATAACTGTAATTAATAATAAGATGAATAAGGATAATTTTTGTATTTTCATTGCTTTTCAATTTATTTTCGCATTTCATGTTCACTGAAAAGAGTAGGATAGTCTCTGTCTACCAACACAGTTCCTATCTGCGACAATAAAGTAGTCCGCATCCAGTGGGAACGATTACCTATTTTATATTTTTCCAGATAGCTGTTGATCCTGTTAAATTCTTCTTCACTAACCATAAGCGTGAGCCGCTTGTTTCGTGGTTGGGAAGGCGCAGGACGACTATGTTTCCTCTTCTTTTTCATTACGGATACAAAAATAAGTCCTTCCGTTTGAAATAAAAAGAAAAACACTATATATTTGTATAAAATCCATTTAGCCATGGCTCAACATAATGAAATAGGAAAAAAGGGAGAAGCTGCTGCCATAGAGTATCTTAAAATGAAGAATTATCAGATACGCCACATCAATTGGTATCGGGGACATTTGGAATTGGATATTGTAGCACAAACTGAAGAAGAACTCGTCGTTGTAGAAGTTAAAACCCGTTCCGGAAATGAATGGGATTCACCCGAATCTGCCGTCAATAATACGAAAATAAAGCGTATCATCTCTGCTACTGATTTTTATATCAAATACTTCAATATAGATCTTCCAGTCCGATTCGATGTAATTTGTGTAACAGGGTATTATCCCAACTTTCAGATTGATCATATCGAAGATGCATTTTATCCTCCCGTAAATATTCATAGGAGGAGGTAATATTTTATTTGAGAATCATTGTATATTTGATAACTTTGCCGTTAGATGCGAATGAAAAGAAATAGGGTTCTTAAGTCTATCTGGGTATGGTTAACCATAGCTCCTTTATTTTTTTTACAGGCATCTCTACGTGACTTATTCTTTTATTATCGTATTTACCATTCTTTTTTGGGAATTCCATTGGAAGACTATATCTGGTGTATTTCGGTATTTCTTTTGAGCCTCGTTCTAATACCCAGATTAGGAAGAGGTACTTTGAAAGAATATATTCTTATGGGTCTTTACTGGATGCTGTTAACCCTTGTATTTGTTTTTTGTGTTCAGCTTTTCTGGATAGGAAATATGTCTTTCATGGAATATACCGGATATTTCCTGTTGGGTTTTATCGGTGTATTTGTTTATGCCCTTTATGTCGGAGTGATGCCCATTTTAATTGCTAAAATCAAATCTTATATATAATTAATGTAAATTTTATGAATATTGAAGAACTTCACGAATATTGTGCTTCTATTAAAGGTACAAAAGAGACTTTTCCATTTGATGAAGTCTCTATGGTCATGAAAATTCATGATAAAATGTACGCTCTTATACCTTTAGATGAACCGGAGCTCCAGATCTCCTTAAAATGTGATCCGGATAAAGCGATAGAACTGAGAGAAAACTACTCATCTGTAGTACCTGCTTATCATTTCAATAAAAAATACTGGAATACCATTTACCTGAATAAAGATATGAGTGATGAAGGAGTAAAATCCTGGATTAAACATTCTGTGGATGAAGTGATGAAGAAACTTCCGAAAAAAGTAAGAGATGAATATTATAAAGATTGATTCGACTTCTTCTACCAATATTTATCTGAAAGAACTGTCTCAAAAGCAGGAAGTCGAGGAATTAACTGTCGTGCAGGCTTATTCCCAGACGGCGGGAAGAGGACAGTCGGGTACTTCGTGGGAAGCAGAACCGGGAAAAAATATTACTTGCAGTATCCTCTTTTACCCTTCTTTTCTGCCCCTGAAAAAACATTTCCTTTTGTCGGAGGTAATTGCCTTGGGCGTTAAAGAAGTCTTAGAGGAGTTTGTCCAGCCTGTGTGTGTCAAATGGCCCAACGATGTCTACATCAACGATAAAAAGATTACCGGAATATTGATTGAAAATGAACTCATCGGACAGGAAATTTTGAAATCCATAGTCGGCATAGGAGTGAACATTAATCAGGAAATATTTACCAGTAACGCTCAGAATCCTGTTTCTTTGAAGCAATTAACCGGAATTGAAACGGATCTGGATCTTTTTCTGAAAAGGATGATGAAGCGAATTTCCTACTGGTATGACCTTTTAAAAAAAGGATCTTATAGTTTTATATCCCGAAGTTATAATGATACCCTGTACCGTAAATCAGGATTTTATAGATATCAGGATAGAAACGGTCAATTTATGGCTGAAATTCTGGAAGTTAAAGATAGCGGACTATTCTTTCTGAGAACAGATAAGGGCGAAGAAAGAAGTTATTCTTTTAAGGAAATTTCGTTTATTTATTAACCGGATTACAGTCTTCGGTCACCACTTAAAATAAGAAAAATATTACCTTTCAATAGCGATAAGTATTCTTCCCCTTTTTTAATGCTTATCGCCACCTTTTTGCGGTAAGTATCACTACCCCTCCGAGATACTCTTCGCTACCCTCTCGCGGTAAGTATCGCGACCTCCCCGAGATACTTACCGCGACGGGGTGTTAATACTCTCCGCTCCCCCATCGAGATACTCTCCGCTAACCGGTGTCAATGCTCTTCACAACGGGGGGTAGATACTCTTCGCGATTTTACTATCAAAAATTCAGCTGCTTACCGGTTAATTACAGTCTTTTATTCTTTTTCGTTTCTCCATCTTCTCCAAAAGTAAATCCCTAAACCAATGATTATCCAGAAGGGCCAGATTTTTAAGATAACAAGAAGGAAATCCACAAATCCGAACCAGCCGTTGGATAAAGATTGTTTCAGTCTTTCAAAGAAGCCCGGACGTTTATCCGGTAGATATTTATAATCTTTTTCAGTGGTTATAGTTAAGTCTAAAGAACTGTAAGCAACCTGGTCTTTCAGATATCTGATTCTGCCTGTGGTACTTTCAATTTCTTCTTCCATTTTCCGAATGATTTCTTCTACTTCGAGTATTTCTTTTATACTTTTGGCTTGTTTAAGAATTTCTTTATAGCGTTCCAGATAACTACGTTTATTATCCAGTCGGGTTTCCAGATCTACATATTGTTCCGTAACATCTCTGGTTTCAAGAGCCTTATGATCTATTTTTCCTTCACCCGCCTCAATATCTTTGACTAATTTTTCAAAATTGGAGCCTGGAACTCGTATCTGCAGAGAATAGGACGACGACCAGTCGGTATTGTTTAATTTCTCCCGGGCATAATATCCATTGTATTTTTTCAGTAAGGAATCAATGCGAAGCTTGCTTTTCTCCAATTGCTTGACGGTTACAATGATTTCTCCGTCTTTTATAATCTTTTTCTCCGTTACATCCTGTTGTTGGGAAGCGTCTGAATCCGAAGACGAGGAGTTATATTTTATATCGGAGGTTTCTGTCTCCGTTACAATATCGGCATGGCCCATTTCTTTGATTTCCTCTTTTTGGCTACAAGACACGATGACAAATAAAAATGTCGAAATTAATAGAAAACAAGTTATTTTTTTCATTTAATAGTAGATTAGTAATTTGGAGTAAAGATATAAATTATTTCGAAATGTCGTTTGTCTGATCTTTTTCAATCTTTGGTAAAGAGGAGAACGTTTAGTCAGGTATATTAGGAAGAGAGATTGTAAAGGTGGATCCTTTTTGGTAAATACTTTTTACAGTAATGCTTCCTCCCAACAAATCAATAAAATGTTTACATAATAATAAGCCCAGGCCGGTTCCTTTTTCATTATTTGTCCCTAATGTAGTTTGAAACTCATTAAATTTGAATAATTTAGTCAAATTCTCTTCCTTGATTCCTACTCCATTATCCTGAACCGATATATAATAGAAATCAGGCGTCGAATTGACTGTTAGAACAATCCGGCCTTTTTCCGGAGTATATTTTACAGCATTGTAAATAAGGTTGCGTAATATAGTATTGAGTATAGTTTTATCCGTTACAACCCAATAGCTTTCATCGTTGTCATATATAATTTCGAGTTTCTTATCCTGCGCCGAAGCATTAGTAATCATTATATTGTTCCGGATAAGTTCACTAATATCAGTAGCTTCCAGATTAACAGATATTCCTCCCAATTGCAGCATAGACCAGTCTAAAAGATTAATAAGCAGACTGTAGGCGCGTTCAGCGGAATTATTCATTAATCCGAAATAAAATTCCACATCTTCGTATTTCCCTGATTTAACACTCTCTAATAGCAGCTTGCTGAAGCCTAAGAGAGTATTGAAGGGATCTTTCAAATCATGGGCGATTATAGAGAACAGAACGTCTTTGGCCGAATTGGATTCCTGGAGGTCATCTGCAAATTTGAGTAGTTGTTGCTCGTTGTCTTTTCTGCGTGTAATATCACGGAAAATAATAATAAAACCTTTAGGATTTCCTTTCGAGTCCTTCAACATACTGGCATTCGGTTCATTCCATGTGGATGTACCGTCTTTTTTCTTGACCTTAATTTCTTCAAAAACCATAGGTATGCCTGTAGTAAGCTTCTCAAAGTTGGTTTGAATGTTTTTTCGGTATTCATCTTCAATAAGGTCATCCAGATAAAGTCCCTCCTGCACGTCTTCATCGGTCAACTGAAGCATTTTCTTGGCTGTTATCGAAATAAGTTCAATTTTTCTATTTAAATCGCAGATAATAACTCCGTCGGGAGATGTATTAAAGAACGACTGGAACAATTGTTTATTTTCTTCATTAAGTTCTGCGAGTATTTGCCTTTCCCGTAACGCCAATATCATCTTATTGAATGCGTAAGAGAAATCACCCGAGAAAGATACCCGTTGATCGTAATCTCCGTCAGCAATTTGTTTTATCTGCCAGGTAAGATGTCTGAGGTCCGAGTGCAATTGTTTAAAAGGATTGGTAAAAGAATTATCATGAGGCGATGATACGTTCAATTTACCTTGTGATAAATCTAAAATAAATTCATAGCTTTCCAGGTATTGCTTTTGAAGCAATAAAACTTTTTGAGTCAGGTCATTTAATTCAGGATCATTTACCTCTTCAATTTCTTTATTAATAGAAACTCTTTTATAATCTCCTTCTAAAACAGCATCTACTAATTCAGTGAGTTGGGTAATTACCTTACTTTCACTTTTAGTCATTTCATTTTCTTTGATTAATAGAAAATCGGCAAGTCCGTTCTCCAGTAGTCCAGCAGTCTATTTCTTTCACATCAAATGTTTTTCCTGTATATGTTTGGAAAATTCCCTCCATAAAACCTTCATCGTAATCGCATACAGTCACTCCTTTTAAGGGTAAACCAGAGCAATCCAAATCTTCGGAAATAGTAATAACAAAACTCATATTATTTACATCCGATTTCTCAACTTTCATTATTCCAATAGATAAATCAATTAAGGCATCGTGAAGCTGAGCTATAAACTTATTCAAAGGAAGAGTAATATCCATCATGTTCTCACAAAACGCTTTTCCGGCTAAGCGGCCGGCTTGCGCTAAGAGCTCTTTGGTTTTTTCATCTCCGAATTCTTTTTCAAGAACGGCCCTCATGGTGTATTGCATCAACCTGTAAACAGCTACAGTTGTCTGATTTCCCAAATTAGGGCGCCCCTCGTTAATATCGCCCAATTGATCCCAAGAAAAATTATAATCTACCATATATAAATTGCAATTTTTGATTAAAAAAAGTGTGATCGTTCGGTATAGC
>JAJBTS010000254.1 GCA_020860885.1 Bacteroidales bacterium | reverse complement strand
CCTTGAATGTAATACTATTATGAAAAAACCACAGCACAAATGTACAATATAAAATAGGTCAATACAAGTTTTTTCTCGTAATTAGTGTTAAGTTTTTATTAATTATTATTAATTCAGTAGTTTAAGAGTGTCTAATGCAATCATAAGTTCTTCATCTGTAGGTATTATGACTACTTTTACCTTCTTGTTTTCCGGACTAATAATTGTTTCTTCACCCTTTATATTGTTTGCTTTTTCGTCTATTTCAATATTCAAAAAATCCAACCCTTCACAGATATCTTTACGAATTCCAATTTGATTTTCACCTACTCCTCCTGTAAAAATTAAAACATCCACTCCACCCAAAGCGGCCGCGTAAGCTCCAATGTATTTTTTAATCCGGTAAGAATAAATAGATAGAGCAAGAATAGCTCTTTTATCTCCGGCTTGTTCTGCTGCTTCAATTTCCCTCATATCAGAAGATATACCGGATACGCCTAATACTCCGCTGTATTTATTAGCAATTGTATTGATAGCTTGTGCTCCAATATTTTCTTTTTCCATGATATAGGTCAAGACTCCGGCATCCACGTCTCCGCAACGAGTTCCCATCAGGAGTCCTTCAACAGGAGTCATACCCATAGAAGTGTCGACAGAAACTCCTCCTTTGATTGCGGCAATAGATGCTCCATTGCCAATATGGCAACTAATTATCTTTTGTTCTTCATACGGAATATTCAGGAATTCACAGGCTCTTTTAGATACGTACCTGTGGCTGGTACCATGAAATCCATAACGGCGGATTCCATATTTTTCGTATAAAGAATAAGGTAATCCATACATATAAGCATGGTCAGGCATCGTTTGATGAAAAGCCGTATCAAATACTGCAACCTGGGGAACTTCAGGCATTAATTCCTGTATGGCGTATATTCCATTCAGATTGGACGGGTTGTGTAATGGAGCAAGATCAATACATTTAATAATGTTTTGTATTACATCCTCATCAATAATAACACTTGAATTAAATTTTTCTCCGCCATGAGCAACCCGGTGACCTACTGCATCTATTTCTTTCAAAGATTTTATACATCCGTATTTATCACTGGTAATAACACCTAATATATATTCAATACCTGTACGGTGCTCCAGTATTTCGCCTTCTAAAATTACTTTGTTTCCATTTGGCAAGGTAAATTTCAAAAAAGAACCGGTTAATCCTATTTTTTCTATACCTCCTTGCGCCATAATGGTATTTTCTTTCATATCCAGCAATTTATATTTGATGGATGAACTACCGCAGTTTAATACTAATATTTTCATTTTATAACAATTTAGCTACTTAATTAAAAGAAAGGGTTAGGCCCGGTTATTTTACCATCTTTGTATAGATAGAACCCTTTTCCGTTATGTGTTCCTAGTTGTTGAGTACGGTATAGTCTCCATAAGAGAGGTGACGGTTTGTATTTTTTATCTCCGTATTCGTTGAACATTTCTTCCATTAATGGAACAATTTTTTCAATCCCAATTATATCGGCCATCTTGAATACTCCAATTCTCATTCCATATACTACTTCGGTAAGACGGTCTATGCTTTGCATGGAAGAAACATTTTCAAGAACCATCTGGCAGGCTTCATTTAAGATAGAGACCATTAACCGCATGCTTACCAATCCGTTACTTTCATGAACTTCAATGGTTTCATACTTGATTAATTTAGCAAATAGTAATACTTTATTATATACTTCTTCTGAAGTGTAAATACTTTTAACTACTTCTAATATTTTTGCATCTGAATGAGCAACCGGAAAATGGATACTTACACAACGCTCTTTATGTTGTAATTCTGAGGCGAGTTCACTAATAATAACAGTAGTTGCATTTGTAGCAATAATAGCTTCGGGAGAGACAACGCTTTCAATTTTTTTGAATGCTTCTTTTCGCAGGAATGTGTCCCGTTCACCGGTCTCTTTATCATAACGGATACATTCGATAACAAAATCACAATCTTTCAAATCGTTGTAGTTCAGGGATCCTTTAATTCTTCCCAAAATTGCTTTTTTTTCTCCGGGAGTTAATCCCCAGTTTTCAATTCTGCTATCGAGTCCTTCACTGATTCTTTCAAAGGCAAAATCGATTCTTTCTTGAAAGTCTTCTATGAAAATTACTTCCAAACCTGCCGAAGAGGTTAAGCGAATAATATTCCTTCCGTCTCTGCCGGCACCTACTACTCCAATTTTTGAGAATAAAGACTTTTGTTTATTCTTAGAAAAAAGACCATAGGGTTCAATGGGTTCAATAATTGTTTCAGCCATTCTTATTATTTTTTTGTTTTTTAAGTCCGATTGCTTGATTTGCCGTAACAGCTACCATTTTATATATATCATCTATGGAACATCCTCTGGAGAGGTCATTCACTGGAGCAGCCATGCCTTGAAGTATGGGTCCTACAGCTTCCGCGTTACCTAACCTTTGAACCAGTTTGTAGGAAATATTACCACATTCAAGATTAGGAAATACTAAAACGTTTGCATGTCCGGCTACCGGGCTATTCGGAGCTTTTGATTTTCCAATAAAAGGAACGAGAGCGGCATCCGCCTGCATCTCTCCATCAATTAAGATGTCAGGATCCATTTCTTTCGCTAATTTTGTCGCTTCTATTACTTTATCAACCAACGGATCCTTGGCACTTCCTTTCGTAGAAAAACTCAGCATGGCTACTTTGGGTTCTATGCCAACGATAGCTTCAGTTGTATGAGCAGTGGCAACAGCAATTTCAGCTAGTTGCCTGGCATCCGGATTAGGCATAACTGCACAATCTGCAAAAATAAGTATTCCATCTTTTCCGTATGATTCATCTTTCACAAACATCATAAATGCACCTGACACCACACTCATGCCCGGCACTGTTTTAATGATTTGTAGTGCGGGCCTCAAAACATCTCCTGTGGTATTGTCTGCTCCGGCAATTTCTCCGTCGGCATCTCCATTTTTAATCATTAAACATCCTAAATACAAAGGATCTTCCACTAACTTTGCTGCTTGTTCTATTGTTAAACCTTTGTTTTTTCTTAAATCGAATAACAATTGAGTATATTCTTCTTTTTTAGAATGGTTGAGCGGGTCCACGATAATAGCTTTATCAATATGCTGCAAGCCATATTGATTGGCTAAATTCTTTATTTCAGAAAGATTTCCAATCAAAATGATTTCTGCGATATTTTCATTTAATAATCGGTCCGCAGCATACAACGTCCGTTTTTCTGTTCCTTCCGGAAGCACAATTTTCTGTTTGTTTGCTTTAGCTCTTGCAATAATATCCTGCATTAAATCCATAGATAGTGGTAAATTTGAATTATAGCACAAAAGTAGTAAAAATTGCAACATTCAGTTTGCAAAATCAGGATTTTTTCGTATGTTAAGCTGACATTTTATTTTATTATAAAAGTTTTGTATTAACAAATCAAATAAAGCTAAGATCAAAGGGGAAAC
>JAJBTS010000352.1 GCA_020860885.1 Bacteroidales bacterium | reverse complement strand
AAATAATACTGCGGTATAAAAAACATTTTACTGCTTTTGCTTTTTGTTTTATCCTAATTAATCATGTATAAAGAATTCTAACTATAAAGAGGTTCTCGGTTTCAACTTCTATCCGAATCTTTTGAATAGGAAGGGTATATTTGGGATAGTGTCATTTTGTCAGCATATAAACAATGGCAAATAGTTTGTTGTTTTCATGTTAAAAAAACAAGAAATAAAAAAAGAAAATATATATGAATTTTAACAATTTTACAATCAAAGCGCATGAAGTGGTACAAAAAAGTATACAGCTGACTCGTAGCAAAAATCAACAAGCTATAGAACCTGCACACATTATGAAGGCGATTCTGGAGGAAGGCGAAAGTTTAACTAATTTTCTTTTCCAGAAAATGGGTGTGAATGCCCAAAACTTTAACTCTGTTCTGGACAGAGAAATAGATTCTTATCCGAAAGTCTCGGGAGGAGAACCTTATCTGAGCCGGTCGGCAAATGATGTTTTTCAAAAAGCAATAGATATCAGTTCAAAATTATCGGACCAGTATGTATCCATAGAGGCTATTGTTCTGGCTTTATTTCAGGAGAAAGGGGTAGTTTCGGATATGATGAAAGATGCCGGAATTACAGAGAAAGACTTAAATGCCGCTATTAATGAATTGAGAAATGGAAATAAAGTAACCAGTCAATCGGCAGAGGATACTTATCAATCTCTTTCTAAATATGCTATCAACCTCAATGAAAGAGCCAGGCAAGGAAAACTCGACCCGGTAATTGGGCGGGATGAAGAAATACGCCGCGTACTTCAGATTCTAAGCCGTAGAACAAAGAATAATCCTATTTTAATAGGAGAGCCGGGAGTGGGCAAAACGGCTATTGCCGAAGGATTGGCGCATCGTATCATCCGCGGAGATGTTCCCGATAATTTGAAAACGAAACAGATTTACTCTTTGGACATGGGAGCTTTAATTGCCGGAGCAAAGTACAAAGGTGAATTTGAAGAAAGATTGAAATCGGTAGTTAATGAAGTGATCGGTTCAGATGGTGAGATTATCTTATTTATTGATGAAATCCATACTTTAGTAGGCGCGGGAGGAGGAGAGGGAGCTATGGATGCTGCCAATATTCTTAAACCCGCCCTGGCAAGAGGTGAATTGAGGGCTATCGGCGCTACTACCCTTAATGAGTATCAGAAATATTTTGAAAAAGATAAGGCTCTGGAAAGACGATTCCAGCAGGTTATGATAGAAGAGCCCAGTGAAGCTGATGCAGTGTCTATTTTAAGAGGGTTGAAAGAGAAATATGAAAATCATCATAAGATACGTATAAAAGACGATGCCATCATCGCGGCTGTTCAGTTGTCCAGCAGATACATATCAGACAGGTATCTTCCCGATAAGGCTATCGACCTTATGGATGAAGCGGCTGCCCGGTTACGGATGCAGGTCGATTCTGTTCCGGAGGCTCTGGATGAAATCTCCCGTAAAATTACTCAACTGGAGATTGAAAGAGAGGCTATCAAAAGAGAGAATGATGGTAATAAACTGGAAACTCTGAATAGAGAAATCGCCGATTTGCGGGAAGAAGAATCTCAATTTAAGGCGAAATGGGAGTCTGAAAGAGAGATCATCAATAAGATCCAACAAAACAAAATCGATATTGAAGATCTGAAATACAAAGCCGAAAAAGCCGAACGAGAAGGCGATTACGGTAAAGTGGCAGAGATCCGTTATGGCCTTCTGCGTCAAAAGGAAGAGGAAATTGATAAGTTTCAGCAGGAACTGAATAATATGCAGGGACAAAATGCTATGATCAAAGAAGAAGTGGATTTGGATGATATAGCAGAGGTAGTATCCCGCTGGACAGGCATTCCTGTTGGCCGTATGTTGCAGAGCGAATCGGACAAACTACTCCATCTGGAAGAAGAATTACATAAACGCGTAGTAGGGCAAAATGAGGCAATAGAGGCTGTTTCCGACGCTATCCGCCGTAGCCGTGCCGGTTTACAAGACCCCAAACGTCCTATCGGTTCTTTTATCTTTTTAGGTACGACCGGAGTCGGCAAAACCGAATTAGCAAAAGCACTGGCTGAATATCTTTTTAATGATGAAAATATGATGACTCGTATCGATATGAGTGAATATCAGGAGAAATTCAGTGTTACACGTTTGATTGGTTCTCCTCCGGGATATGTGGGTTACGACGAAGGAGGTCAGCTGACGGAAGCCGTACGTCGCAAACCTTACTCTGTCGTTTTATTCGATGAAATAGAAAAAGCTCATCCGGATGTTTTTAATATCCTCTTACAAGTACTGGATGACGGGCGTCTAACGGATAACAAAGGGCGGGTAGTCAATTTTAAGAATACAATAATTATTATGACATCCAATATGGGCTCAAACCTGATTCGGGAAAATTTCGAAAAGATCAACAAAACCAATAAGGAGAAAATCGTTGAAGAAACGAAAAACGAAGTATTGGATCTGTTGAAAAAGACTATACGGCCCGAGTTTCTCAACCGTATTGATGAGATTATCATGTTTACTCCTCTGGATGAATCTGAAATCAAAGAAATTGTCCAATTGCAATTAAACGGAGTGAAGAAGTTATTGGCTGACAATGGTATTCATCTGGAATTTACGGAAGCTGCCGTCACTGCTATTGCCGAGGAAGGGTATGATCCTCAGTTTGGAGCACGGCCTGTTAAAAGGGTGATCCAACGCCAGGTACTTAATCCTCTTTCTAAGGATATTATAGCGCATAAAGTCAATAGAGAAAAACCGATTATCATAGATGCACAGAACGGAGAACTTGGTTTTAAAAATTAAACGTAAAGGAATGAATTAGAGTAGAAAAGCCTGCCGGACAGATAAATTGTCAACGGCAGGCTTTTTAATATAGGTAAAGAGTCAATAAGGATTACTTTGTATCCACTACCTGTATCTCTGAAGTTATCTTAACTACTTTCCTGTAGAAAGCGCCCACTCCGCAATACATTTCTTCCGACATACGGACTGCTTTCTGCAATTTCTCTAATGGAAGGTCTTTTCCATGAAATTCATAAATAAGATGCATAGATTCGTATTGTTTGGGATGTTCTTCCGTAACATCTGCGTCTACGGATATAAGACATTTTTCAATATTTACGCGCATCTTTTTTAATATACTTACCACATCCATTCCGGTACATCCACTTAATGCGGATAACATAAGTTTTTTAGGACTGGATCCGCTGTTATGTCCTCCGGATTCAACGGGAGCATCCATTCTCACAATATGTCCGTCGATATTGGATTCGAAAGCCATATCGCCTTTCCATTCCGTTATAATTTGGTGTTTAGCCATAGTTTTGTTTAGTAATTAATTGTTTAATACAAAGTTACCAAATATTGCCAAGAAAATGAATTTTAAGTGGTTAAGAATATTTAAGAAGTTGTAAGGGTTAGATATTTAAAACTTTTTTAAGGAATGAATTATATACACTATCGTTATA
>JAJBTS010000272.1 GCA_020860885.1 Bacteroidales bacterium | reverse complement strand
GAATTATCTGTTATGGATGTTTATATATTTCTAAATTAGCCCGATTGTAGAAATAATATAAAAAATCATTACCTTTGTGCCTTCATTTTTCAAAATGTAGTAAATTATTAGTTAACAACTATATGAGCAAGAAATTCGCTGAATACAACAAACTTGACTTGTCGAATGTCAATCAGGAAGTATTGAAACGGTGGGAAGACGGGGACGTTTTCAAAAAAAGTTTGGAAATCCGTGAAGGTGCACCTTCGTTTGTGTTTTACGAAGGACCTCCTTCGGCTAACGGTATGCCTGGGATTCACCATGTGATAGCACGTAGTATTAAGGATATTTTCTGCCGCTATAAAACAATGAAAGGCTTTCAGGTAAAAAGGAAAGCAGGATGGGATACGCACGGATTACCTGTAGAATTAGGCGTGGAAAAGGCGATGGGTATCACCAAAGAAGATATTGGTAAGAAAATTTCAGTAGAAGAATATAATGCTGCCTGTCGTAAAGATGTAATGAAATATACGAAAGAATGGGAAGATCTGACCAATAAGATGGGGTATTGGGTAGATATGGACGATCCTTATATTACTTACGACAATCGTTATATTGAAACGCTATGGTGGTTGCTTAAAGAGCTTTATAAAAAAGGACTACTTTATAAAGGATATACCATTCAACCTTATTCTCCTGCTGCAGGAACAGGATTGAGTACACATGAACTGAATCAGCCGGGATGTTACCGGGACGTAAAAGATACTACTTGTGTGGCTCAATTTAAGATTGTGAACCCGTTGCCTAAAATGGCTGCTTTTGGAGAAGCATTCTTTCTTGCCTGGACTACCACTCCCTGGACATTGCCATCGAATACTGCTCTTACTGTTGGGCCTAATATTGAATATGTGGCTGTTCAGTCTTACAACCCTTATACGGGAAAACCCATGACTGCTGTTATGGCTAAAGCACTGGTTCATACTCAATTTAACGAGAAAGCAGCTGATGTAGCCTTAGAAGATTATAAGCCTGGAGATAAATTGATTCCGTTTAAAATCGTAGCTTCCTGGAAAGGGGAAGAATTAGCCGGAATGGAATATGAACAACTCATTCCCTGGGTAAATCCGGGTAAAAATGCTTTCTGGGTGATTACAGGGGATTTTGTGACTACAGAAGATGGTACCGGAATTGTTCATACTGCACCTACTTTCGGGGCCGATGATGATAGAGTGGCTAAAATTCACGGCGTTCCTGCATTAATGATGATTGATAAAGATGGAAATAGACGTCCGATGGTGGATCAGACAGGAAAGTTTTATAAAATAGATGATCTTGATCCTGAATTTGTCAAAGATTATATGAATGTTCCTCTTTATTCAGAATATGCCGGTAGATTCGTAAAGAATGCTTTCGATAAGAATCTTACGGATTCAGATTCTACATTAGATATCGATATTTGTGTCATGCTGAAACAGCAGAACAGAGCTTTTAAAATAGAAAAGCACGTCCACAACTATCCACATTGCTGGCGGACAGATAAACCGGTACTGTATTACCCTTTGGATAGTTGGTTTATCCGGACTACTGCGGTGAAGGAAAGAATGATCGAATTGAATAATACCATCAACTGGAAACCTCAGTCGACAGGTACAGGCCGTTTTGGTAAATGGTTGGAAAATTTACAGGACTGGAACTTGTCCCGTTCAAGGTATTGGGGTACTCCTCTGCCTATTTGGAGAACAGAAGATGGATCGGAAGAAAAATGTATCGGATCTGTTGCTGAATTGATCGAAGAAATCAATAAAGCTGTTGAAGCAGGAATGATGACTGAAAATCCATTTAAGAATGTAATACCGGGAGACTATTCTATAGAAAACTATTCTGTAGAAAATATTGATTTGCATAGACCTTATGTAGATCGTATTGTTTTGGTTTCGGATTCAGGTAAAGCAATGAAGCGGGAAACCGATTTGATAGATGTATGGTTTGACTCCGGGGCTATGCCGTATGCTCAGATCCATTATCCGTTTGAGAATAAAGAATTGTTCGATTCCGGTGCTGTATTTCCTGCTGATTTTATTGCAGAGGGGGTGGATCAGACCCGTGGATGGTTCTTCACACTCCATGCTTTGGCTACCATGGTTTTTGATAGTATTTCTTTCAAAACTGTTATTTCCAATGGATTGGTATTGGATAAAAATGGAAATAAAATGTCCAAAAGGCTGGGCAACGGAGTAGATCCCTTTGAAGCAATTGCTATTTACGGATCCGATCCCTTGCGTTGGTATATGATTACGAATGCTTCTCCCTGGGATAATTTGAAATTTGATCCGGAAGGGGTTGAAGAGGCGCGTCGTAAATTTTTCGGAACACTGTATAATACCTATTCATTTTTTGCATTGTATGCCAATGTAGATGGTTTCGAATATAAAGAAAAAGATGTCCCATTCGAAGAAAGACCAGAAATAGACCGATGGATACTTTCTTTGCTGAATTCATTGATTCAAGAGGTAGATGAATATTTAAATAGTTATGAGCCGACCAAAGCAGGACGTGCAATCAACGATTTCGTAAACGATAATCTCAGTAATTGGTATGTGCGTTTGAACCGTAAGCGTTTCTGGGGAGGTGAAATGAATACGGATAAGCTTTCGGCTTATCAGACTCTGTATAAGTGCCTGGAAACAATTGCTAAATTAATGTCTCCGATCGCTCCTTTCTATTCCGATAAATTGTTTATGGATCTGATCCAGGCAACCGGGAGGGAAAATGTTATATCCGTACATTTGTCAGACTTCCCTGTTGCTGACGAATCTCTGATAGATAAGGATTTGGAAGAAAGAATGGAGATCGCTCAACGTATCTCTTCTATGGTACTGGCTTTGAGAAGAAAAGTAAATATAAAAGTTCGCCAGCCCCTTTCTTCTATTATGGTTCCTGTGTTGGAAGAGAATCAGAAAGAAGCTATTAAAGCAGTTCAGGCACTTATCCTCAATGAGGTAAACGTGAAAGAAATTAATTACGTAGATAACACTGCTGGTATACTGGTTAAGAAAATTAAACCGGACTTCAAAAAATTAGGACCTCGTTACGGTAAAATAATGAAAGATCTGGCTGGTTCTATTGTGGGAATGTCTCAGCAAGATATTTTGCAATTAGAAGAAGAAGGTAGATTCTCTGTGTTCGTAAAAGGTCAGACGGCAGAAATTACACTGGACGATGTGGAAATTGTCTCTGAAGATATCCCTGGCTGGCTGGTAGCTAACGATGGAAAGTTGACAGTTGCACTGGATATTACGATTACAGAGGAATTGAAAAAAGAAGGTATTGCACGTGAACTGGTAAATCGTATTCAGAATATACGTAAATCAAACGGTTACGAGATCGTTGATAGAATTAATGTAACTATTCAAAGTAATCCCCAAACTGATGAAGCAGTAAAAGAATACAATCAGTATATTGCGAATCAGGTTCTTGCTAATAAAGTGACTATCGATGCTCTTTCAGAAGGA
>JAJBTS010000282.1 GCA_020860885.1 Bacteroidales bacterium | reverse complement strand
GGTAAGTCTTATATTAACTGTTAATGAGTTATCTTTGTGCTCAAAATCATCTTTTATGACTCCTTATTTACAAATAGATAATCTGACAAAATCTTTTGGTGATTTAATTCTTTTTCAAGATATCTCTTTCGGGATTGCCGAAGGACAGAAAATCGGTTTGATCGCTAAGAACGGAACGGGTAAGACCACTCTCCTGAATATAATTGCAGGAAAAGAGGATTACGATTCCGGCACTATTGTTTTTCGCCGGGATTTACGTGTCGGTTATCTGGACCAGGATCCTCAGTATCCGGATGGGTTAAGTGTTTTGCAAGCTTGTTTCCATTCTGAAAATGAAGTAGTTAATCTTATTGCGGAATATGAAGAAATTTTGTCTTCAGAAGACCCGGAACAATTAGATAAAGTGCTGGTAAGAATGGATCAGCTAAAAGCATGGGACTACGAACAGAGAGCTAAGCAAATACTCAGCCAGTTAAAAATAACGAATTTCGAACAGAAGGTAGAAGAGTTATCCGGAGGACAGTTGAAACGCGTTGCTCTCGCGAATGTTTTAATTACGGAACCCGATTTGCTTATTCTGGATGAGCCGACCAATCATCTGGATCTGGAGATGACTGAGTGGTTGGAAGATTACTTGTCACGATCCCATATTACTCTTTTGATGGTTACCCATGATAGGTATTTTCTGGATAGGGTGTGTTCCGAAATTATTGAAATAGAGAATAAGCAGTTGTTTCAATACAAAGGGAATTACGATTATTATCTCGAAAAACGGCAGGAGAGAATGGAAAGCCGGAATCAGGAACTGGAAAGGGCTAATAACCTGTTCAAAAAAGAATTGGAATGGATGCGCAGGCAGCCTCAGGCCAGAGCGACCAAGGCCAAATCCCGTATCGATTCTTTTTATGAGCTGGAAAAAAAGGTTCAGCAGGAGAAGCAGCAAGATAACGTAAGATTGTCGGTTAAATCTTCCTATATAGGAAATAAAATTTTTGAAGCCAGTCATGTGTATAAAAGTTTTGGTGATCTAAAGATTCTGGAGGATCTTAATTATATTTTTGCCCGTTATGAAAAAATGGGAATTGTTGGTAACAATGGAACAGGAAAATCTACTTTTATAAAATTACTGCTTGGAATAGAAAAACCGGATAAAGGCTTTTTTGATATAGGGGAGACAGTGAAATTCGGTTATTACAGTCAGGATGGTCTGCAATTCGATGAACAAATGAAAGTGATCGATGTGGTTCAGGATATTGCCGAAGTGATTGATCTCGGAGGAGGCTATAAACTGACCGCTTCCCAATTTCTTCAACATTTTCTTTTTACTCCGGAAAAACAATACGACTTCGTCCATAAGCTGAGTGGCGGTGAAAAGAGGCGCCTGTATTTATGTACGGTATTAATTAAAAATCCCAATTTCCTTATCCTGGATGAACCTACGAATGATCTGGATATTATTACACTGAATGTTTTGGAGGATTACTTATCCGGTTTCAAAGGCTGTGTGATTGTTGTTTCGCACGACCGCTATTTTATGGATAAGGTGGTCGACCATCTGATGGTGTTTAAGGGAGAAGGGGATATTAAAGATTTTCCGGGAAACTATTCTCAATACAGAGCCTGGAAGTTGCTGAACGATAAAGAGGAAAAGAAGGATGAAAAGCAAAAATCAGAAAAGAAACCGGAGAATAAAAGAAATCGTCCGGAAGAAAAGGTGAAACTGACTTTTAATGAAAGAAAAGAGTTGGAAACTCTGGAGAAAGAAATACCGGTATTGGAGCAGGAACAATTACAACTGGAAAAAGAAATGTCTTCCGGAATGCTTTCCAATGACGAGTTGATAAAGAAATCCGAACGAATCCGTCAGGTTATGGAGGAGTTGGATGAAAAGTCTTTCCGTTGGATGGAGTTGTCGGAAAAAGCGTAAGTAGTTGGGGGCGTCTAAAGAGGAAGTAGGTTTTCTTTTTCTTTACTTCAATAATGAGCAGATGAATAAAAACGGATAAATAATATTACTGATTTTTTTACTTTGTCACTATTAAAGTCTTGAAATCATGGAATTTCGCTATCTTTGCTGAACAACTGATAACTATTTATTATCAACAAGCAAAGGTGTCAAGCTTTAATAAACATAACATTGATTTACATAGAGTTCGAGATATGTATAATGCTATGCCGGAGATATGGCCAGACTCAGATAAGTGGTATAGCTATACGTATAGCAAAATTCTGTCATATATTCAAACTAATCAAAGCAAAATAAACCTATCGGAAGATTCTGTTATTGTAAACATTGGTTCTGGCGGAAATGAATATGGAATACTCGACGATCACTATCATGTAGATATAGCTGAAGAAAAAATCAAATATTGTAAAAAATATTTTGTTGGAAATGCAGAATGCTTACCATTTCCGGATGATTTTTTTGATTTTGGGCTATGCTTGGGGTCTGTAATTAACTATTGTGACCCGATGATGGTTATTTCAGAAATAAGCAGAGTATTAAAATCTGGGGGAAGATTATTTCTTGATTTTGAACAGAGTAAAAGCCTTCAATTCTTTGGGCAGAAATGTTATGATGCGAAAGCCAGTTTAATTAAATCGTTTAATAGCGGTAATGAGGACTATATATGGGTTTTTTCATTGAAGCATATTTCTTCTTTGTGCAGGATACACGGTTTATATATTAATAATGTGGAATTCTTTCATATTATTAGTCCGCTTGTTTATCGAATCACCAAGGACGAAATGGTTGCAGCAAAATTTACCACACTTGACAAGCTTGCAAAAAAACTACCGTTTTTGAAAGAAGTTTCATGTAATATTATTTTAACAGTCCAAAAAGCTTTGAAATAATGGGGAGCTTTTTGATTGTTTCCAGATTTTTTTCATTTAGCAAGACAGCAAATATAATTACAACAAAAACGATTGAAGTTCCGACGATAAGAGTCGATTTAGTGTCAAAATTGAGGATTCTAAGTGCTGTCAACACTCCTACCACAAGAACTACTATGATACATGTACATATGATTGCTATCTTAAAGTTCTTGCGATTACTCTCTTCTGGAATTACAGCATGATCTGAAGAAGAAGTCGACCTAAATGGATACCCATTTAGATGGATAAGGTCTTTCTTAATACTTTTGGATATGATTTCGAGGTTTTTCTCTGTCCTAATGAGTAATGCGTGCTTATCCTCATCTCTGGGATTGAATGGCAAGTCCCAATGATAATAGTAGTTCTTATATATCGAAGAAACTATGTTTAAATAAGCATCCTTTTTCAATTTAGAGTTAGTTGTTGCCCTCTGGTATATCATCAATAGAGCTTCTTTATCACTCTCAATATTCCCTTCTTCTAACTGAGGTTGAATATATAAGCAGTTTATAACTTTATAATTCTCCAATTCGTAAATGCATATGTCCTCTTTGTGGATATACGTTTCATTATATCGACAGAGGATTTCCTTTGTAATGAAATCATAGTCAAGAGATCGGT
>JAJBTS010000142.1 GCA_020860885.1 Bacteroidales bacterium | reverse complement strand
TGATTTAGAAATAAATCTTTCTCAAAACTTTTCTTAAAATATTTTTATTGTGATAATGACTATGACATATTTGCTTATTATTCGGATGGAATATATGAAATCACAAAATCACAGTATGTTGATTTTAATAGAGGGAAACGGATCACCATGTCATTTAATAAAATGGATGGGACAATTTATATGTTAAAAAGAGATAATATTTATATGTTCTTGATTTATTGCGAATATTCAAAGCACTCAAAAAGAAAATTCTTATACCTTATGAACGGAGGAAAATTGGTAAAACTAAGTAAAAATATATTAGAAGATTTAGCTTTTTACTATGAAAATCTTGCGAAATACGCAGAGAACGTAAGGCAATTACTATATAAATATGCGGGATGCCAGCAAAAACTCTCTGATTTTATTAAACATCTCGGAGGCTCTGGAAAAATACATGGTTGCATCGTTGATGTAGAAAGGCCAGATGAACTAGAAGGATTTTCATATTGTCATTTATTTATTAATCCAATTGACGGGAAAGTTACACCCTATTTTGCTTATGACGTAAAATCAAGAATAGTTTATAAGGATTTTAAAACTTTGTTACAAGCGCAAAATTGTTGCAGATTACTGGAAAATAATTATTTACGATTAGAGCAAGAAGCGCCAAATAATTTGCCGATCGTTCGCTATTCAGAGACAGTGGGTGGATGGGATGGCGATGGCTGTATATATGATGAAGAAAGCCAAATTTATGGGATTTCACGCATTATAAAAAGTTTGCAGTATTGCACTGAGAAAAATGTTGTGCGTTTGTGGAATGAAGATTTACTTAATTACGATTTTGTAAATCGGATTAAACATTCGAATCGAATAAATGAAGTTATAAATGATAGATTGATGATGGATGCAAAGTTTGATTTTGTATAAATTTGGATTTACGTTCTAGAACGTATGCTTGTAACTGTTGTTTATACAGTTGTCTGGAGTGGATCCTTAACTTCCTGAAAATTTTAACCCTCAATGTGAATATTCCGGTTCTAAATGGTTCTTCCGCAATTATCCGTAAAACGGCTTGTAACCTCGGTTCATATATAGTATAATTTCTATATATCTAAACGGAGGTGTGTCATGCAAAGCCAGTTGGGGAATGAAATTAATCTGCAAAATTTTTATCCGGAGGATCTTAAAATCAAGCAGGTTATCTCGGAGAAGAATAAAGTATCACTTAAAATGTATGCTGAGTCAAAAGAATGCCGGTGCCCCAGATGTAATGAAATCTCTACGCATAAGCACGGGACTTATAACAGAAAAATCCAGGATTTACCTATATTAGGGCGTACCACATGGCTTTACGTCAATGCTTATGAATATCAGTGTGATAATCCTGACTGTGACACTACAACTTTTGTGGAAAATGTAAATGGATTCCTAAATTATTATAGCCGGATGACAGAAAGGTTTGAGGAATTTGTTTGTTTACTTGCTCTGGAAACCAGCTGTGAAGGGTGTGCACGTATCTGCAAAAACATGGGTATAAAAATTAGTGGGGATACGGTGATCCGTTTGCTGTTAAAACGGTTTGAAGCTCAGGAAAAAACAGTATGTGGCAGCGTAATAGGCGTAGATGATTTTGCTTATAAGAAAGGAAACCGATATGGGACAGTTATTATAGATGCGGAAACACATAATCCTATTGAGATCTTAGATGGAAGGGATGGAAATACGCTAAAAGAATGGCTAAAGAAGAATCAGCATATAAAAGCAGTGACACGGGACAGGGCCAGTGCATATGCTTCTGCCATACAGGAAATTCTGCCTGATGCAATGCAGATTGCAGATCGCTTCCATCTACATCAAAATCTGCTGGAAGCAGTGAAAGATATCGTAAAAGGGTCAATCCCTACTGACATAAAAATTCCGGTACAGGGATGTGAATCCGACGATGAAGAGCATAGCAGTAAAAAAAATCTCGGTCAGTGTGGATAACTCATCAGAATATTCGGAGAGGCGTTTACAACTGTATCATGATATAAAAGAATATCTTGCGGCGGGGTATTCAAAGCGTGAAATAGCCAGAAAGTTGCATTGCGGCCGCGACACAGTCACAAAATATGAACAGAGGGATTTCAATCCGTTATGTAAGAAAGAATATCGAAGTAAGATTGACCAATATCACGATATGATCGTCAAATTGCTTTCTGCCGGTGTGAGCAGGATGGATGTATATATGCAGTTGAAAACGCTGGGATGTCCAATAAAAAGGACGGCGGCATATGATTATATGAACAAAATAGCACAACGATATCAGATTGACATATCTATCTATAAAAGCACTTCATCAGAGGCGGTAAAAACAAGAAAAAAGTTGAATAAATATGATCATATATCCCGTGCAGGTGTATTGCTATTTTTGTGGATGGAAAAGTAACTCAGCGAATACCATCAGAAATACATAATAGAAAAATACCCGGTAGTACAGGAATTAAGATGCTGCATCTTGGAATTTCGGGAAATATTTAAGAAAAAGAACCTGCCAATGCTGTACCTGTTTATTGAAAAATATAAGAAGTCTCCTTACAAAGGGCTTTCGCGATTTGCCAGAGGGTTGGAAAAAGATATTGAAGCAGTTGAAAATGCAGTGGCAAGTGATCTTTCCAATGGGTTTGTAGAAGGGAGCAATAATAAGCTAAAGATGATCAAACGTACAATGTATGGGCGGTGCAGCAAAGAGCTTTTAGCAGCCAAAATGATGTATCAGCCCAGAACGGGAAACGGATAATTGCGGAAGAACCCTCAATTTTCCGGAATCAGGGTACTGTAGCGTCAGAATATTCACAATGGATTTCGTGGCTTGTAATCGCCATTTTTACTATATTCAAGGCACATTTTAGGCTTCCTTTGTTGAGGGTTGAATGGTTCTTAGTAATTGTGCCTGAGTATTCCGGGGGTTTCTGGCCGATTTCTACAAATCAGCGCACCTCCTAAAATTTGATGTGCTGATTATAACGCGGGGATGAAGATTATCCGCATCTTTTTTAGAATCAAGCTTGACAGGTATGTGTTTTTTCAATAAGATGCGGATAAGTATATGCTTCGGATAACGAAGCTTATACGAATGTTCGGATAACCGAGCAAGAACTCCATCCAGCCCTTTGTAGTGGGATGCAAGGGCTGGCTCTTCAGCGACCGTCCGGTTGGTGCAGAAGCCAGTGCCATGAGCTGTGCTACACTATGGTAGAGATGGCAAAACTGAACGACCTGAACCCGTATTATTATCTGAAGTATCTGCTGGAGCAGCTGCCGCTTCGGATGGATGTTGATGGCAACATCTCACCATCTGATGTGGATGATCTGCTTCCCTGGTCAGGCAGCCTTCCGGATAAATGCCATAAAGTACACCGCTGAAAAGCGGTTTGCTTTTAGGCTAGGGCGGATGGTTTGACGTTTACGACATCAACTCCTCGATAAAAGTTTTTTCTCATACATGTTTTTTTCGTTCGTATTTGCAAATTCTAGACATGACACATTGCTTTGAA
>JAJBTS010000246.1 GCA_020860885.1 Bacteroidales bacterium | reverse complement strand
AAACCTGTTCTCTCAGGTTACCATCGGAACCGATATCAATCCGGAAAAAGCAGCCTTATTAGACCTTAAGACTAAAAACGGATCCTTAGGAGAACCTTCTTCCGATAACGGAGGACTCTTATTACCACGTGTAGAAATAACTAACCTGACAGATCTAGGTATATTTACGAATGTTACCGGACTTGACACCCAGGAAGAAAAACTTAAACACAAAGGTTTAACGGTTTATAATATTGGAAATGCGGATATAGAAGAAGGCATATATGCCTGGGACGGATCAAAATGGCAAAAAGCAGGATTAAAAAAAGAAATCAATTTCTTTTATATGCCTTCTATAAAAATTCCTATAAATACACCTCCTCAGCCTATTGAATTATTTACGGAATACCAAACTCAATTCCTTACTCCTAAAGTCGCCAGTGAGGGAGCTCCCGCAACAATACCCTATTTTTTAAATGCAGAAGATCTTTATTATTACGTTACGGATTACGACGAAAATGTTTTCGAATCCATAACTATAAGTAATACAGGAAGGATGACTTACACTCTAAAAGATCCTTTACCTTCTGATGCATGCTGTTCATTCATTAATATAGTTTTCGTTATAAAATAATCTGGAAACGGAGGATCCTTATGAAAAAAAATGTAATATTTATAGGTTTAACGTTTTTGTTCAGTATAACGAATATTTTCTCACAAGTTATAGGTGATTTTCCCTATTTCGAATCTTTTTTGAATAGTGAAAAACCTCAGGGGATTGAAACACCGACTCCCACCAATGGAAAAGAGAACAGTATTCAATTTCTGGACTCCGGGGTTCAGCTCACTCCTAATGCAAAAGATAAATTCGGAGCCTTTTATCTGAATAATCATGAATTTCCATCCAGTGCAGGAATATTTATATCTTTTGAATATATGATTTATGACGGAGACGGCGGAGACGGCTTTTCTGTATTTTTCTTTGATGCAAATGAACAAAATCCGGGAATAGGAGCGCCGGGAGCAGGCATAGGTTATGCCTACAACAGGAGTGTTAATAACGCTACACACAGTAGATACAGATCTCAGGGATTGAAAAGTGCTTTTCTGGGAATTGCTTTTGACTCCTATGGAAACTTTAAGAAAATGCGTTACCAGGGAGAGTCGCGGGTAAATGGAATTCCATTCAATTTTGCTACCACAGGATCTTCTGAAACCTTAGATGAAAGGGGAGTCAGCCTGGATGGAAACAATGAAGTAACCTTACGAGGCCCTATGAACCCTTCTCCTATACTCGATAGAAACAGCAATCCTATACCGGGACTGGGAATCGGATACGGAGGATATCCGGTACTGGTTACCCAGCGGACCACTGCAAATGTAGGGTTTCGTTTAAAAACAGTCAGTAACTATGCCTGGGAGAAGCATAATCAACTCAAAGCAAAGAACTTTTTTACTATACGGGGAGGAAAATCTTTTGAAAGGCCCTCCGATGAAGGCTATAGGAAAGCTTTTATTGAAATGTTTCCCCGTCAGGAAGGCGGTTTTTATGTCTCGGTAATGATTGAGAATGAATTATCCCGGGATACCGTAATTTATGATTATGAATTTCGGACTAATTTCAATTATCTGGAAAATGCTTTAACCAATAGTCAGGGCGATAACTATACGGGTGATGATCCTATACTAAACTCTACTGTGAGAAATATAACTATGACAGTTCCTTTTGCTATGAAAATCGGCTTTGCCGCTGCAACAGGAGTAGATACTCAATATGCTACCGGAAAGACGGATAAGCATGTCATAAAAAATCTTTCCGTAAAATTGCCGCGCTCTGCGGAAGCTTATGATGATTATGCGGAAGATAAATACCAGGGGGTAGATACGGTCCTATTTCTACCTCTGGCCAATGATATCGGATACAAAGGGAGCATTGCAAGAGTACAAGATCCCTGCCCGGAATGTATTGACAGCTCAACCTTCCGGTTTATACAACCCGATGGAACTGTTTCTCCGAATCCCTTCGAATGCATTATTCCTAAAGAAGGAAAATGGACATTCGACTCCGATAAAGGAATTGCTAAATTTGAGCCTCTCCCCTCTTTTCACGGAAACGCAAGAATTAATTACGATGTAAAAGGAGGTAAAATAGATCCGGATCCTTATGCACAGGAAGCTTACAGATCCGGGCAAGCCACTATAGGTGTTAATATTGTTCCCGTGAAGAGTATAATCTCCAATAAAATGATAACAGGTAAAATCTATAATGAAGATAATAAACAATAAAAAGATTGTGTTACTAACCAAAACAAATTTCTAATTAAAAAGTGTGTTTCAAGAGAGTGTTTTCCTCACGGGAAACACTCTCTTTTTCGTATGTGGGATTTTCATAAAGTATCACTTTTTCAAACGGGCATACAATATATAATTGTTATCATTATCTGTAATCGAATCCCGCAATTTTGTCAGTTTATTTCTTAATCCTGAAGATAAATCCTGATTGGAGTTCAAGGCCTCATCCAGTTCATCCAGCAAATCTCCTGGGTCTACATTGCGGATAAAATAATCACCTTTAAGATTGTAAATAGGATATTCAACCGTAGAACCCCCTAAATAGTCATTTACCAGATTAAAGAAGGATCCTTTCAGAGTCTTTTTATCCACTATATAAAAACCATGGTTCTGAACAGTGGAGGTATTGGCAGTTAATTGTTTAGGTTCAGCGACTGAACCCAGATAATAACCCGAAATTTCTTCATTGCAATGAATAGGCAGTTTTTTATTTTTAAAGTCAGTAACAAATATAGGAATCAACTGATTTTTATTCGCATCATAACTATAAATAGTATCCGGCCTCTCAGTGAAAAAAGTAGCAATGTTAAAATGAAACAAATCTTTCGTTTTATATGCACTTACTTCATTGTTGAAATCTAGAGCATGTTCAAGAGGACCAGGAGCGATAGACTGTAACAAATCACCTGTTGTCGTTTGCTGCCAAACAAATGCCTCTAGACCTCTAACAGGTAAAGTAGCCACAGTAACTTTCATTTTTTTGTGTCTACATTGAATTTACCTTTCGTAACCCGATAACATAAAGGAATCGGATCCAGATAATTGCCTTGTAAATCGTACATCAATATTTTATCTGTACTCCAGGGTAAAAGATAAATACGGTTATTCTCTTCATCCAATTGGCTGTCATAAACTTCTTTATACTCGTTAGGCCCCTGTCCGTAAGCTCCTATATTAGTGATAAATTTCCCGGTTTTTTTTTCAAATAATTTATAAGGGATTTCTCTTGAACCGTTGACCAAAATGTATTTATCCCCTATTTCCAAACTTATTCCAAAAGAAGGCTTGACCAAAGCAGCATCGGAATCATCCAGTTTAACGATTTTAAGTTCTCCTGCTATAGAACTAAGAGGTAAATTTACGGTTCCTTCTAAAAGAGATACATCGCAGATTGTTAAATCGCCTTCTTTTTGGGCAACCTGGGTAAAATTCCCCAAAGGATTTTTAACCTGACATTTACTGAATAAACACAACATCAGAAATAAAGG
>JAJBTS010000064.1 GCA_020860885.1 Bacteroidales bacterium | reverse complement strand
TTATAAACATAAGAAGGACAAGTTTTAGCTGTCCAACTTTTGGGGGGCACGTCAACCGCGACGGGGTGTTAATACTCTCCGCTAACCCATCGGGATACTCTTCGCAACGAGGTGTTAATGCTCTTCGCTACCCCATCGTGATACTCTTCGCAACGAGGTGTCAATACTCTCCACAAAGGGGTATAAATACTCACCGCAAAAAGATGCTAATACTAATCACTGTTTACTGTTCACTGTTCACTGGTGACTGTTCAGTTCCAGACTCTGGGAGCTGGTACTGGTTTTATCGGTTGACGATTTTTCAGATCTTTCATAACTTCTTCAATGGCCCGGTTTAATTGCTGGTCTTCACCATTAAATTCTTTGATCGGATCGTTATCTATTTCTATATCCGGGTCAACGCCATGATTTTCTATGATCCACTCTCCGGTTTTAGGATTGTAACTGGTGTAAAAAGGAACACGTATATCCGTACCGTCGATAAATGGAAGTGAAGCGGTAATACCCACAATACCTCCCCAGGAACGGGTACCTATCAACTTGCCTAATCCTAATGCACGGAAGCCCCATGGGAATAAGTCGCCATCCGAAGCTGAATATTTATTGATGAGGCATACTTTAGGTCCTACCTGTACAGCATCCGGAATGGTTCCGATCTGGTTGGATCCTCTGCGCATAGTCAGCCGGTAAGGTTCACGGGCCAACCGCTCCAGGATCATAGGAGATACATTTCCTCCACCATTTGCACGGTCGTCGATAATCAAACCCTCTTTATCTAACTGAGGATAAAAGTAACGCGAAAACTCATTCAGTCCTTCTACCCCCATATCCGGAATATAAATATATCCGACTTTGCCATTCGTAGCTTCGTCGACCTTTCGGATGTTTTCCTGTACCCAATTGTAGTGGTAAAGAGAATATTCCTCACTCAACGGGCTGATAATAACTTTTCTGGCTCCTTTGAGTTCCGGGTTACTGTTTAAGGATAGTTCTACCGGTATATCCGCTTTGCCTACCAATAAAGAATACATATCTTTTACCGAGTTGGTTGGTATTCCGTCGATAGCTACGATGTAATCCCCTTCATCGGCTTTAATTCCTGTTTCTTTCAGAGGAGAGCGGAGGTCTTTACTCCAGGACGCTCCCGGCAATATACGTTCGATACGGAAAAAGCCCGATTTGTTGTCGCGGGAGATTTCTGCTCCTAACAATCCGGTTTTAATACGTGGAGCGCGTTCCATTTCACCCGTGCTTACATAAGCATGTCCGCAATTCAATTCTCCGATCATTTCACCGATCACATAATTCAGATCCAGGCGGTTTTTAATATAGGGAACGAGTACTTCGTATTTCTTTTTCATAGCATTCCAGTCTACGCCGTGCATATTGGAGACATAAAATCCGTCCCGGAAAGCACGCCATGCTTCGTCGAATATCTGAGCCCATTCCTGAGAATAATCTGTAGTGATCTTCATATTCTTCATATCAACCGGATCATTCAAAGTTATTTTATTGGTAGGGATGTCGGCTACGTAATAAGATCTTCCTTTTGTAAATAAAGCTTTTTTAGAATTCCATTCCACAGTCATGCGTGCATCCACAACTTCCGTTTCTTTTTTCTTTTTTAAGTCGTAAAACTTGGTTGAATTACCGATCGTATAATATACTTTATCTCCGGTAGCATATACATTGCGGTAATATCCGGAAGGTAACGGCATACGGATGATACGATCTGCAATATTTTCAGCATCGAATTTTATAGAGACGGCATTAGGCTTCTGTTTTGCTTCTTTGTCCTTTTTCTGATCTTCTTTAGCGTCTTCTTCTTTTTGATCTTCCGTAACCGATCCTTTTACTACAGCATCCTGTTCAAGAAAAGGAGAAGGAGTATCTTCAGATAAAATAGCCATATATAAGCTACTCATATTATTGTACACATGATTCCATTCCAAAGAACCATAAGTCGGATTAAAATCACGGGAAGAAGAAAAGAATAAATATTTGCCATCCAGACTGAAAGTCGGATTGCCGGAATCGTACCAACGGTCGGTTACTGGATATTCTTTTTTTGAATCGATATTGTAAAGATAAATAATACGATAACGGTTAGGTGCCACGCGGGAATAAGCCAGCCATTTGCTGTCGGGAGAGTAGGTTACATCGTAAATCTCTCCGGCAGGTTCCTGAACGATCAGAGTTACTTTCTTACTGGCTATATCTAGTAGATTAACCCGGTTTTCCCGGTCGGTGTATACGATAGATTTACTGTCCGGACTCCATTGGATAGTACGGATATACGTTTTGTTGTTTTTAGTCATTTGACTTGCTTCTCCACCTTCTGCCGGTTGAAGATAAATTTCTGTTTCTCCGGTTTGATCCGAAATGTAAGCGATATATTTTCCATCGGGTGACCAACGGGCATTTCTTTCGTGGGCGCCCGGTGTACGGGAAATATTTTTCGTTACTCCTTTTTCAGCAGGAACATCAAATACTTCTCCTCTCGCGGTTACTGCCAGGCGACTTCCATCGGGAGATAAGCTGGTAGACGAAATGTACGAAGCTCCGTTTTTTATTTCACTGCGGGCATAAATATTATCCGAAGACAAACGGATATTCACTTTTTGAGGAGTGCGGTTGTTTGCATCCATTTTATAAATATATCCGCCGTTTTCGAAAACAATAGTGTTACCGTTGGCGGAAGGAAATTTAATATCGTACTCATTGAATGTCGTTACTTTTTCCGTTTGCTGTGTTTTTGTGTTGTAAACAAACATGTTCATCGTACGGTCGCGGTCGGAGATGTAAAAAATATTATCTCCTATCCACATAGGGATAATATCCTGAGATACATTCTTACTTATATTTTCAACGGTCTTTTTTTCAGGATTAAAGATCCAGATATCATCCGCCATTCCTCCTTTATAATATTTCCAGGTACGGAATTCGCGCATTACCCGGTTGTAAGCTAATTGTTTGCCGTCAGGAGAATAACTGCAAAAGCCTCCTTCGTATAAAGGCAGCATGGAAGATAATCCTCCTTCTTTGTCTACCGTATATAATTGCCCGATAAAGCTACCCCCTTTACGGTTGCGGTATATAATGTTTTTACCGTCGGGAGTCCATCCCATGACAATGTTATTAGGACCCATGCGGTCTCCCAGATCGTCCCGTTGATTGGTTGGGGTGTAAGTTACACGTAAAGGCTCACCTCCATTGGAAGGAATTGTATAAACTTCGGTATTCCCATCGTACTGTCCTGTGAAAGCAATCGTTTTACCATCGGGAGAGAATTTAGGAAACATCTCGTAGCCTACGTGAGAGGTCAGACGAACAGCTTCTCCTCCGTTAATAGATACTTTGTATAGATCACCGGCATACGAAAACGCTATTTCAGAGCCATTGGTAGTAGAGAAACGAAGTAAGCGGGCTTCATTCGGATTTTGTGCTTTGAGCTGTGTGAAAAAAAGGGTTGCACACATCAGGAAAAAAAAAGTTTTTTTATTAAATTTTGGTTATAATTGTTTATTTAAAAGCACAAA
>JAJBTS010000223.1 GCA_020860885.1 Bacteroidales bacterium | reverse complement strand
GTATTAAAATTCAGTATACACACATTCATATGAAAACAATCGATTTCACAAAAATAAAAGTAGAAGTTTCCTACGACGGAAAAACGGAGACAATAAACATAGCTAAAGATTTTGCTAACTTCTGTAAGATGCGGGCGATAGACATAGGGCTGGAAGAATTCTGCCGCACAATTTATTTCTCTACCGGAGAAATAGAAGTGCCGCAGGAATATGTAGCTCCACTGGTTCAGATCCTCTCCCTACCCGACTGTCCCATCTTTGCATTTATCAAAAAAGAATTAATTAAGCTCTTAAAAGAACAATAATAATATGGCATTTACATTAGATCAACAACAGGAAATCCTGGATCTCGTTCGGTCGAAATCCAAAGGGATACAGCAACTGACAACGGTAAGCAATTTGAACGGCATCAGTTCTTTGCCTACCCTCAGGAATCTGAACAACAAGAGGGAAGTAGTACTGGCTCCTCTCTCTCTGTTGGAAAAACCTGCCCTGGATGCGGCAAAGACAGCAGAATCAGCCGTAAAAGAAGCTGATACAGCACGCGATAACGCCAACTACGCCGCAGGACTGGCTCACTCGGCTCGCCAAACAGCTCTCGAAGCCGCAAGAAATGCTTACGATGCCGCAGAAAATGCCAACAACCTGGTAGAGAACTTCCACCTGACTGTTACGGATATTTCTTCTATACTTACCATTAAAGATTTCGTCGAAGAAGAAATATATTTAATAGCGGAAAGTGCTGCGCTCGATGGAGAGGTTATATATTCTTCCTATCATAAAAAGATCGTATGGAGAGTTCCCAATCCGGGAAGCATTCCGGCTTATTACATAAACTGGTTAACCCGTACTTCCTATACGAATCCGGACGGATCTCCCCGCTCAGATAAAGGTTTCCTCTGTAACGGTTCGTTTTACATCTGGAACGGCTCGGAGATGATCCGCCAGGTTAATATACTGGACCTGATCGAACTGGAAGATGAACTGGCCCATCAGAATCCATTTTTTAATATCACGGAAAGGGTTCCTTCGAATTCCGGATATTATACGCTGGAAAATGCTATACAGGCAGTCCCGGCAGATATACGGAAAAAAGGTCTGGTGATTACCTACCAAACCGAAAATAAAAAATGGGAAACCAAACAGTTTACCGGACAGTCTTTGCAGGCATGGAGCATCGAAGGCGACTGGAAAGATTTCGGAAAAGGCGGTGGCGGAGCCGTAATAAACGTCACTACACAATTCCCTCTTGAATCCGGATTCTATACGCTCGAAAGCGCAATCGAAGCAATCGAAACAGCCAAAGAAAAAGCGCCCGGGCAAATACTGACTTTCGCCAGCGATCACGACGAATGGGTGACTTACCAATACAAAGGACTAAATACCGACTCACCAGATTGGCACTCTCTCAATCTATGGCAGGATGTAACCAGCGCTTCGACTGCATCCGTCAAAGAGATAGGCCTTTTCATTCCCGGAGAGGTAAATATTCTGGATGAAACATCCTCTATATCCGGCCAGATTGTTTTCCTCCCGGATATGAAGCAAATCGTATGTAAAGTAGATAACCCTTCCGTAACATTGTATTACCGCAACTGGAAAGGACGCACTGCTTATACCGATAACACAGGAACTCCGCACATGGATAAAGTATTCATGTACAACAATTCTTTTTATCTGTGGAACGGTTCGCAAATGATCCGCCAGGCAAATACCATAGATCTGAGCAGCCTAGAGAAGAATCTTACCTGCCAGGCTCCTTTCTTCAATGTAACGGAAAGGGTTCCTTTGAATTCGGGATACTATACGCTGGAAGATGCTCTGGAAGCCATTCCGGCTGACCTGCGAAAAAAGGGTCTGCAGATCACTTTTGAAGTGGAAAACGGTAAATGGGAAAGTTATCAGTTTGCAGGAACGGATCTTTCTTCTTTCCTGTTACCTTCCGCATGGGTGGAATCCGGAGGCCGGGGTACCGTAAAAACCTTCTCCATCAATGCAAATGAAAAGATTAGTCCCGATGCCCAGGGGAATGTAAACATCAATCTGGAAATTCCCGAAGTGGATGAAACCCTCGATCCGGAATCCACTAACGCCATACAGAACAAAACGGTTACTGCCAAATTAACGGAATTGGAAACCAGTACCCTGTTCGGGAGTGAAGTAGAAGTCGATGAAGAAAACAATACGGTGAAAGTATCGCTCACCAACAAAAGCGGAGCCGCTATTACGGAATTTGAAATTCCAGCAGGATCCGGAAGTGGAAGCTCGGAAGTGGCGGCTACCAGAATTATCCTGAACGCTTCGGTCGACAAAGAAACGATCAAAGAAGGCGACTCTGTCTTATTAAGTTATTCTTATGACCATCAATATACCACAGGAGAAGAAGCAGGCGTCAGTACCGGACAAAAAGCTTCCGTAGAGATAACCCTCAAAAAAGGAAGTACACTGGTGTATTCACAAACGGTACAGGATATTTCAAAAGGCAATTATACCCTCGATATATCCAAATACCTGACATTAGGAAGTACGGATATCTATGTAAAAGTAGAAACCACTGACCCTACCACAGGAAATACTCAAAGAAAACAAGCTTATAAACTGGTACGGGTACTAAACTTATCTTTTTCCTCCTCTTACAGCCTGGCAAACTATATATCCGGTTATCATCCGGAAGATACTCTTACCGTTCCTTTCTCGGTTACCGGAACAGGCAATAAGGTTGTTACCCTGTTTGTCGATGGAGTACAGGAAGACAACCGCTCGGTTACCCGCAGCGGACAAACCAACGGGTCTTTTACCCTATCTTTAGCTAACCTCGGAAACGGAAGGCATACCGTACAGATGGTAGCTGAACTGGAAGCAGCAGAAGACCTGACCATCCATTCGGAAAGTGTGTATTTCGATATTCTTATAAAAGGAAATGAAGAAGTACAATTCATAGGAAGCAAAATAACTTTCCCGGACGGAAGGATATTCGATAAAGACCAGCACCTGCTGCCCCGCATGGACGTTAAGCAGTACGAAAGCCTGGAATTTGAGTTCGTAGCTTACGATTCAACTAAAAATCCTACCTATGTAGCGATTTACCGCGATGGTGTCAAAAGCCAGACCATCAGCGTAGCCCGTACCACACAGGTATACACCAACCGCTTCCCGGAAGAAGGGGAAATACAGATGAAACTGGTATGTGAAAAAACAGAATATCCTCTTTTTATAGAGGTAAATCCTTCCGATATCGATATCGAAGAAGTACATACAGACCTGGCCCTCCGCCTCCTAGCTGCCGGAAGAAGCAACAGCGAAGAGAACCCTGCCAGCTGGGAATACGAAGAAACGAAAACTCAATTTAACGGCTTCGACTGGAACAGCAACGGATGGATGGGCGACGTGCTCCGCCTCACCAACGGCGCTGCCATAGACATCGATTTCAAACCTTTCGCTGCCGATGCCACAGCAACAGGTGCCTCCTACGAGATGGAACTTACCTGCGACAATGTTATCGACCGCGGCGGCGTAGTGATCGATTGTATGAACAACGGCGTAGGATTTCAGCTTACCACAGAGAGAGCTTCTTTAACAACCAACGAAGGAGCGTCGGTATATACTTTGTTTGCACCCATGCCCCTGAAAGTGGCTTTCGTAATCGAAAACAAACAACAAGACAGATACATCCATCTGTATGTGAACGGAATAAGATGCGGTATTGTCAAATACTCCTCTTCCGACAGCCTGCGCCATGCTTCCGACCCTTCCACCATCAGGATTTTATCCGAGGCCTGTGATGTGGATATACGTGCCATACGTATCTACAACCGTGCCCTCACAGATAACGAATGCCTTCAGAACTTTATCATAGACCGCCCCAAAGCGGAAGATATGATCCTGCTGGTCAACAACAACGATATTCTGAACGACGAAGGTGCGGTCGACATCGATAAAATACGTGCGCAAGGCAAATCCGTGATGCGGGTGGTGGGAGACATCAGCCAGCTGGTGTTGGTAAACGACAAGAAAAAAGAAGTTCCGGTAGACCTGTATTATTATTCTGCTTTCGGAAAAGAATATGATTTCGTAGCCTTCCAGGTCGGTATGCGTATACAGGGAACTTCTTCGGTCAATTATCCCCGTAAAAACTGGAGGCTGTATTTTAACAGGGAATCTAAATACGAAGGTTGCAGACTGGAAGTGAACGGGGTAATAGTACCTGATTTCAAATATTCTTTCAAACCCAATGCCCGCCCGATAGATATTTTCTGTATGAAAGCCGACTATTCCGACAGCTCCGGCGTAGGAAATACAGGGACAGCCCGAATATTGGGGGAAGTATGGAAACGCGCCAATTCCCTGACTCCTCCACAGATAGCTTATAACGGAGTATACGACGTACGCGTTTCCGTCGACGGGTTCCCCTGCGATATGTGGGTAAACCAGAAAGCGGAAGGCACCGAGCAGGATATAGAATACATAGGCAAATACAATTTCAATAACGAAAAATCCGGAAGCGATATCATTTACGGCTTTGAAGGAATTGATGGTTTTAACGATGAAGCTACCCTCAACGGTCAGGAGAATCCTTGTATCTGCCTGGAATTCCTGGAAAATACCAACCCTCTGAACCTTTTCCGTATCAACGGGGAAAATGCCGAAACGGTCTTCGAAGAACAGTTCGACGGGGCTCTGGAATTCCGTTACCCGGCGGATGTGGTTTGGGCGGATGCCAATCAGGGACAAAAAACTGCCATCATTCGCTTGTGGGAATGGATATGGGAATGCAGGAACAACCCGGATAAATTCCGGAACGAAGCACCGGAATATTTCAATACGACCAACCTGTGCTTCTGGTATCTGTATACCGATTATTACATGGCTGTAGACCAACGCGCTAAGAATATGATGCTTGCTACCTGGGACAGAACCCACTGGTATTTCTTACCTTACGACGGAGATACCATTCTCGGCTCCAGGAACGACGGTAAGCTTCGCTACGACTATACCATCACGGAAGAAACGTTCGACGAAGAGTTGCAGCAATACGCCTTCGCCGGACACGATTCCATACTCTGGTCACTGGTGCGGGAAGGAATGCAGAAAGAATTATCTGCAGCTGCCGAATTGTTCAGAAGCAATATGTCTAATAATTATGTTCTGGATATACTGAATACCCAACAAGCGGGTAACTGGTGCGAAACCGTATACAACAAGGATTCGGAATACAAGTATATCTTACCCAATAAAGAATCCGATACGGCTGTATTGGAACTCTTACAAGGCAACCGGACAGCACAGCGCACTTTCACAGTTATCAACCATTTCGCCTTGCTGGACTCTCAATATGCTATCGGTGAATACAAAGCGGATATGTTCCTGACTTATATGATCAATAACTTCTCGACGGACAACAGAAATATCAGGGTCACAGCTTCCGAAAGGTTCTTCTTCGGCTACAACGACAGCAACCAGACAGCAGAAGAATTGAAAATATTGGCGGAGGGTGAAGGCAGTACGGTTACTTTCCATATCCACGACGATTTATCGGTAAGCAGCCCCTTGCGCTTTTTCGGTGCTTCACGCATGAGAGAAATCGACCTGGGCGATATCTCGGATTGCATACGCAACGCCATCAATTTTACCAACTGTAAAGTAGTAGAAAAAATAAACTTTAAGAACTCCCGCGGGAAAATCAATACCAGTATATCCGATATCAGTGTCAACGGATGTTATACACTCCGGGAACTGGATGTCACAGGTATGAAATCTATCTCCTTTACCGGCATGGATTTATCCACGAATAAGAAGCTGGAAAAATTTGTCGCGGCGGATACCCTCTTAACCAGTGTTTCTTTCGCATTAGGAAGCCTGATTAAAGAAATCACTCTTCCGGCTTCTTTGCAAGTCCTGGAATTAAAGAACCTGAGCCGCTTGACGGATGAAGGCTTGCTGTTGGAAAATAAGAAAAACATCAACCGGATCCATATTGAAAACACTCCCGGAGTGGATTCCTTAAAACTTGTGGAAGATGTCTTAAAGATTCAGGACAACAGCCTTTCGGTTCTAAGAATAACAGACATTAACGGAGAAGGAGACGGAAACCTGTTGACGGATATTATGAACAAGGGCCTCAAAGGAATCAATGACAACGGAGCCATACAGGATAAACCAGTGCTGAAGGGTAAATATCATATCAATAAATACATCAGTAAAGAATTCTTACAGGTTATTTCCGACTATTTTGAAGGACTGGAAATTACCCGCCCGGACTGGACCTGCATCCAGTACGATATCCATGTCTCCGATCCTGCCAATGTTACCAATCTGGAAAACAAGACGGGTTATCTGTATGGTTCCACCTATCAGCCATCAGGGCATATACTCGATATTTTGAATATGCGGCACAGGGTGTTGGCTAAGAAAACCGGAAAAGGAGAATGCACCTATTTCCCGCTGCACGATGAAAACTCCAACTATTACGCCGATGCGGAAGATACCTATTACGCTACTCCCGCAGATCTCTTAACAGGCGATGAAGGAGAGGTATTTATTTATGAACCTAATTGGTATGGAAAAGGAGTCAACGACTATCTCGGCGGCCGTCAGTTGGCTTACTATTCCGCAAGCGATAAAAAGCCTCCTTTAACAGGTGATAGGATAAAAATAGAATTTACCTCTTTTAGGCCCCAAACCGGTTACGCACTCCGTATTTCGGAAGACTTTGCCACCGTAGAAGAAGCCAAGGCTCCGTTAACCGGATATTATTATATCGTAGTAGAAAATATTTCGGAATACAAAATGATACGCTTTCCCATGGTTCGCTCGGGAGCTTACGGTTTATTATTCACGGACGATAATAAAAATATAATTGCACGGAAGAATCTTTTGAAAATGACGGATAATCTGGACCCCTATTCTTTACAAAGTGATCCTTATGATATAAACAATCATTTTCTATTTACCGAAATACCGGAAGGAGTAACCCGGGCCTATATTACATTGGCGAATAATGATTTCACCGATGATATTTACCTCTATACTTCCAACGATCCGGAAATTATATCGGATTGGTGCCGGTTCGGAAATTATTTATGCGGGGTTCCACCAGTGACCATAAAGAACGACATCATTAAATCGGTTTTCACAAAGACTTCTCCTACAAATAATTTACCACCACAGGACTACCAGACGTATATTGGAAACAAAGGCAATGGTTTTCAGATGATGGATTTGTTGATGTATACGGAACTGTACAATTTACATATAGCTAAATATGGCAACAGAAACTTTAGAGAATGCGTTGGATATACGCTGAATGGCAGTACCGGTTATTCAGCAGGCATTGGAATGAATGATACGCATCCCATCAACAATACAGGTTCGTACTACAACGACAAAAACATTGGAGGTACCAATGATTTGGGATATGAAAATATGTTTTTTTCGATCTGGCATCTAATCATCGGTAACTCTTACCTGAACAAATATAAGGTCGATTATACTTTATCCATAGAGGGGTACGATGGAACCAAGCGTACCATTCAGTTGTATCGTCACAACAACAGCTATGTATGGTCGTATTTTATGCGTTTTGGAGAAAATATGGATATAATAAGAACATCCGGTTCTATTTCTGGATCTAACTCAACCTATTACTGTTCTCCTCAGTCGAATCTATACAACGCTACCTACAATATCTATTATATGCATAGAGAATCTGGTAATCCATTAAATATTAGTTATGTTACCCCTACATCCTTTAATACTTACCGTGGAACCCGCCTTGCATTTCGTGGAACGATCAAAAAAGCAGAAAGTTTAACACAATATAAATCATTATAATCATGAACAGGACAGAAGGAAGTAAGAATATAGCACCTATGGAGTGCCTGAATCCGGTCAAACAGATCTGGAGAGTAAGATGGGATATCCGGGAAACAGGAAGCGATACGGCGTCCTGGCTCGAACACGATTTCGACCATAAGCCCGAAGCGGGTGAAATAAAAGAAGTGATCATCTCCTGGCACAACCGGGAGATTAAAAACAAAATCCTTTCCGGATTCGTATGGAGAGGGATTCCCGTATGGCTTTCCTCCGAAAACCAGTTCAATTTCAAAGCGGCTTTCGATCTGGCTTTCCAGACCAATGGCGCTACCCTACCCGTCACTTTCAAACTGGGTACAAACGAAGAGCCTGTCTATCAAACCTTTGAAACCCTCGACGAACTGACTGATTTTTATACACAGGCAATAACCCATATAAACAAGGTTCTGCAAGAAGGATGGAAGGCGAAACAGTTAACAGTCACCAGTTATCAGTGAACAGTGAACAGTAAGCAGTGAACAGTGAACAGTGAGCGGTAATTAAAGGTCGAAGACCTTATAGCAACAGCCGTGGGCAACGCCTATGGTAACAGTGAACCAGCAATCGCGGGAAAGAGTAGTAACTAGGGACAAGGATGAATATCACTGATAACTGATAACTGTTTACTGGTAGATGATAAAAAAGAGAGAAAATGAAACTAACAATATATAAAAAAAACACAGAGAAGAAAGAAGAGAGAGTAGTAATATCTCCTTCAGACAATTCGACGCTCACTCAGGCGGCAATGGGGGAACATGTGCTCTCACTCTCTTTCGTGCTTCCCTACTTCGAAACTTTCGAGGTAGACGATTACGTCGAGTTCCTGGGGAATACCTATACCCTGATCGAGACGCCCGAACCCGCCATGAAGTCGAACCAGGAATGGAACTACGACCTGAAATTCTACGGAATTGAAGCGGAACTCAAAAGAGCATTGGTACTGAAGACAGTAGACAAAGAATTCAATCCCGTATTCGCTCTGACAGGAAAACTTTCCGAACATCTCGCAATGATCGTGGAAAACGTCAACAGGATAAAGGAAACGACCGATACCTGGAAAAGAGGTGATGTGACAGACGGGGAGAATATCGTGATGGAATACAATGGTACTTCCTGTTACGATGCACTCACCCAACTGGCCAACCAACTGGATACAGAATGGTGGGTAGACGGTACGACCATCAAAGTAGGCAAATGCGAAAGGGAGAATCCGGCTATTACTTTAGGTTACAAAAAAGGATTGGTCAACCTGAACAGGAACGATAACGACAATGTGAAGTTCTTTACACGGCTGTATCCCATCGGGGGAACACGAAACATAGACCGCAGCAAATACGGATTCAGCAGGTTGCAATTGCCTGCGGTCAACGGCAAAAGACCTACATCTATAGACCTGGAGACAGCGGCACAGTTCGGTATTATAGAACATTTCGAAGACGCTGCTTTTGCACATATATACCCGCAAAGGATAGGAACCATTACAGATGTAGATGACAAAGAAATCACAAATGAAGATGGGGAAACCTTTAAAGTTTATTATTTCAAAGACTCCGGTTTGAATTTCAATCCGAAAGACTATGAGATAGCGGGATTAACCAAACACATCGTCTTCCAGGAAGCTAAGGAATTAAGCGGTTACGATTTCGAAGTAAATTATGAAGAAGGCATATTCGAGATTATCAATCAATACGACAAAGGACTGCCACAGCTGCCGGGAGGAAACCTGGTTCCAAAAGTAGGGGATAAATATATCCTTTATAACATCTCTATGCCCGATAGTTATTATGTAGAGGCGGAAAAGAAATTCGAAGAAGCGGTAAAGGAGTACCTCGAAGACAACACCATCGACAAAGCGGTATACCAGGGAGAAACAGACTATATTGATATTCAAAACAGGCAACTGGATATTAAAATCGGGCAAAAAGTAAAGTTATCTATTCCTAGAGGGAATACGAAGAATGAAGAAATCCGGGAAAGCAGGGTAACGGCAATAACAAGGAATGTGAACACCCCTTCCAAAATGACTCTTACCTTCTCGGATGTTATTGCCAAAGGCAAAATGGAAAGCATGCAGCAGGAGATTGAGAAAACCATGAGCTTTGCCAAATCAAACACCCTGCCCGATGTGGTCAAAAGCTGGGAAACATCGCCCGCAAGCGATTACAACCTGTATTCTTCACTAAAATCTGTACGCGAATTTCTCAGTAAGAACCACAGGGATACAGCTCAGGAAGAGATCACTTTCAAAAAAGGAATCAAACTCGGCAAATTCGATTACGGCCCGCTCGGTACGGGAGGAGCCATTCTAATGGACGATAACGGCAATTTCCGTGCGGAATTCGATTTCTTCAACATCCGCAAGAAAGCTACCTTCACCGAACTGGAGATCAAAGAGCTCAAGCACATCGGAGGCGAACTCATTATCTCTCCCGCATCGATGGTCTGCGACCGCGTAGAAGAAGTAAAGATACTGCTCAACGGAAGACAAGAAATCGTACACCGTTGCTATTTCAATATGACAGGGCCGGACGGGGAAAAAATCATGAACCAGTTTCAACTGAACGACCAGGCCCGGTGCCAGACTTTCAACGTAGAGAACCAGGGAGCTGAAAGCCGTTACTACTGGCGGTTGGTGGTGGGTACGGGAGAAAATTACATTGACCTCTCGGGTACTACCTGCGATTACAACAGCGATATACCCCTGCCCGGCGATAAGATTGTACAATTAGGGAACCGTACCGATCAGGATCGTCAGAATGCCCAGATACTTTCCGCGTACGGAGACGATGCCCCTTCTTTCAAGCAATATACAGGAATCAACAATTTCTCTCTGGAAGACAGATGCCTCACAGCTTTCACGTCTAAAGGGAACTGGATGAGGGCAAATTATACTCTTCCCGATGGAGGAGACGTACAGAGTAAAGTAGAGATGCTCGAAGGCTATATACACAGCGAAGTCAGCAGCATTAAAAAAGATTTCATCGGATACGATTCTTACCTGCATAATTCTTATTTCAACGACAACCTCACCGGATGGGAAACCAAAGGAAAAGTTCTTCTATACACGATGGGGAAAAAATGGGTCTGGATAAACGATAACCTGTTCAGTGATAAAAAAACGTATGTAGGGATTATCAAAGACGGAAACCGTACGGTTCTGTATATTAAAGACAACTTCCTGAAACAATACTACAAACATTTCGAAACGCACCCGCTTTTTGAAGAAGAAGAAAGGGAAGATAAAGAAGGAAATAAAACGACCTTGTTTGCTCCCAAGATTTTTAATATCGGATTCAACTACAAGTGCATCCGGGAAGGAAAACTCAACATAGCATTCTCCGATGTGACACACAAAGAAGAATTCCACGATTTCGAAACGATAGAAGTAAAGGACCATCCTGTTGCAGTTACCGGAGAGGAAGAGGGTTACCAGCAGTTCTCTTGTTCGGGATACTGGAACGGACAGGGAGATTTTAACCTGAGTTTCGATGGGGAGATTTACATCTACAACCTGCGGCTGACAGAAAATAAACTGGAATACGCAGAACAAAAGTTCTCTACTAAGATCGAACAAACAGATAAGAAAATAAACCTTTTGGCGGACCTGAAGCAAGTCATGCCAAATGGCGATATTAAGTATCTGGAAGGAAGCATTACCCAGTCCGCAGATAGTTACGAGATAAAGTATACAGATACCACCAATGAAGAAGTCAACAAAGCATCGGCTCTTCGCATAACCAGCGGAGGACTGTGTTTTGTTACGTATGAAAACGGGACTCCGAACCAGACGGACCCACTCGTAACCCAGACAAATATTGAAAATGGAACCATTAAGATCAAGGCGGAGAACATCGATTTCCAGGGGAATATAGAAGCAAATAAATTCTTCAAAATACACAAAGACGGTTCTATGGAGGCCGCAGGTGCCAAGATAACAGGAGAGATCCATGCTACCAAAGGAAGTATTGGAAATTGGATTATTGATAACAACATCTCAAATGATACAGTAATGCTTACCAACGAAGGCTCCATCATAAACAGGGACCTTTGGGCTTTAAATAAAGATGGTTCAGGCCACTTAGCCAAACAAAATGTTACATGGGATACAGATGGTAATTTCAGAATAAAAGGAATACTTACTACTCCATTTAAAATAAGTAATAGTCTTGGGGCTATTTTATCAGATGAACCCAATCTGATAATGAATGTAGATAAGGCTTTTGCTGATGACGTGGGTCACTATTGGAACTGTTATGGTGAAATTAAATATGACGGGTCTGTGATTCGGGTTTATAATATCGGAACATGGTTGGCTGTAAGACCTCACCAAGGAGATGGTCCCGCAATCCCTACCCGGTTCGTTGGCATACACCAAAATACTTTCCAGTTAAATACAGGCGATTATCTTGAAATGACTGCGTGCGTTGATCCTTTAAATACATCGAGAGTAATGTGGATAATTACACATCATTTTTAATTAATAATATCTGTTAAAAATCTATTTCATATAATAAACATAAATAATATGGCACTAACATCCGAAGAAATAAAAACGATAGTGAATCAGGTTAAAGAACAACTGAAATCTGATTCCACCGGAGTAAATGAATTGAAAACGGTTACTTCTATTACCGGAATACAGTCCTTACCTTCTTACAGAAAACAAAACAACCAGGAAGAAGTAGTACTGGTTCCTATTACCCTATTGGCTCAGCCCGCCCTGGATGCGGCAAATATAGCGAATGCCGCAGCGGCCGGAGCCAACGCTGCTAAAGATAGCGCTGAGTGGGCAGTAGGTGCGGCTCAGGCTGCAAGGCAAACAGCTCTCAACGCAGCTTCTACAGCCAATATGGCCACAGAAAATGTAAATACGGCGATTGAAGAGGCAAACACTGCCCTGGAAACGGCAAACAAATTAGTGGAAGATTTCAACCTCACCGTAGCCAATGTTTCTTCCCTGCTTATAATCAATGATTTTGTAGAAGGAGATATAGGTTTAATGGAAGGAAGCACACCCTTCCCGGGAGATATCGTTTATTCTACGTATCATAAAAAAATAGTATTCCGGCTTCCCAATCCCGGAAGTGTTCCGGGCTACTACATGAGTTGGCCAACCCGCGGATCGTATACGAATCCCGACGGTACTCCACGCTCCGATAAGGGATTTATGTGCCAGGGATCTTTCTTTCTCTGGAACGGTTCGGAAATGATCAGGCAAGTGAATATACTGGACCTGATCAACCTCGAAGAAGAATTAAGCCGGAAGAATCCTTTCTTCAATGTTACGGAAAGAGTTCCATTGGATTCAGGATACTATACCCTTTCCAATGCATTGAAAGCGGTTCCGGCAGAAATACGCAAAAATGGATTGGTAATCACCTACCAGATCAAAGAGGACGAATGGGAAACCAAGCAATTCACCGGGAATCCTTACCAAACATGGAAAGTGGAAGAACAATGGGAAGATTTCGGTTCGGGTAGCGGAGCAGGAAACACGTTCAATGCCACCGCCGAAATTCCGCAGGAAGAGTTTTATACATTAGAGACAGCTCTTGCTGCCGTTCCTGAAAAACAACGCCGCAAGGGTTTAGAGGTTACCTTCGAAGCGGAAAACGGTAAATGGAAAAGTTACCAGTTTACAGGAACGGATCTTTCTTCTTTCTTTCTCCCCTCAGCCTGGGCCGAATCCGGCGGAGGCGGTACCGTAAAGAAAATAAAAGTGACGAAAGGAATGGAAACCACAGAGATCAATCCGGACGAAGCAGGACTGATACACCTCGAAATCCCGGTGGTGGAAGTAGACCAGTCTATCGATAAAAATTCTACCAATCCTATTTCGGGGAAAGCAGTAGCTGTCGAACTGGATCAATTGGCAGGAAAGCAAGGCGTGGCTTTGCAGTTGAATGAAATAGGCGAAGGAAACGATAAAGCTTATTCTTTGCCCCTTCTGAATGAAGAAGGGGAAGTCTTATCCACTTCAGACATGTTTACAGGTGGTGGCGGAGGATCGGTAGTGACTACGAAAATCGTATTAACCCGCCTCAATTCCAACCAGACCGTAAAGAGCGGCGATGAAGTGAAAGTGGCTTATACCTACGACCATATAGAAACAGAAACAGGCACTTCCACAGGAAATATGGGGAAAGCGGTGCTTACCATAACACGCGGGGCAGCCTCAAATACAATTGAAACTCTGTTGGCTACAGGAACCACCCAATCCACCGATATTACCAGATACCTGGGCGTCGGAACCAATTCTGTGAAACTCCGGGTAACCGTAGGAGAAGGTACGGAAATGCAGGTAGCTTCCCTTTCCTGGATCATCAACGTGGTACAACTAAAGCTCACCAGCTCATTCAATATCGCTTCGGTAATCAACCGGGGAGACGTCATCTCTGTGCCTTTCTCCGTGAGCGGGTCCGGAACAAAAACACTGCGCTGCTTTATAGACGGAGTAGACGCAGAAGACCGGAGCATCACAACCAGTACGGCAAACGGTTCATTTTCTATAAATACAGCCAACATGACTCACGGAGCCCATTCCATACAGTTGGTATGCGAACTGGAAGTGTCAGAAAATAATATTATTAAGAGTAATAGCATCTATTACGATATTGCTGTCAGGGAAAGTTCTAAGACAACCCCTATCGTGGCTACCCGTTTCGACTATGCCGACGGGGCTATCATTACAGGCAACAACCGCCCGTATGTTGAACTGAAACAATACGACAACTATACGCTCACCTATGCGGCTTACAACCCGAAAAAGACTCCGGCAGAAGTAGAAATCGTATCGGGAGATAAAACGCTGTCGAATGCGCAGGTTCTTTTCGTGGTATCCCAATTAACCGTCCGTACCATGAATTACGGTACGGAATCCTGTAAAATCATTTGCGGTAACACAGAATATAGTTACAACGTTATCGCCTCTAAATCCGACTTGATATTGAACGAACCCACCGATAACCTCCAACTTAAATTAACAGCCGAAGGACGCACCAACAACGATATCAACAAAACGCAATGGACCTACGGCGACATCTCTACAGAATTCTCAGGAATCAAATGGGGCGGCGACGGTTGGATGAACAACGCCCTACGACTGAAAGACGAAGGACGCGCCGTAATCCAATACCAACCCCTGAAACAACCCATACTCAACGCCAACAACGCTTTTACCTTTATGGTCAAATACAAAGTATCCGAAGCCCTCAATGAAGAAGCCGAGGTCATCCGTTGTATCGACGACGAAGGGACGGGATTCGTAATCACAGCACAGGAAGCCAGGATGATTACCAAAGGGAACAGTTCGCTATCTATGAAGATGGCTCCCGGGGAGGTATACGAAGTAGGTTTCGTATCTTATCCCAAAGGATTGGTCAATTCTTCGGACCACGAGAAGCTGAACAGCGAAATGATTTACCTATACATCAATGGTATCATGTCGGGAAGCGTACAACGCGGTACGGCTGACAATATCTACCAGGACAACCCGCAGTTCATAGAAATGGGAGCCAACGATGTAACAACAGATATTTACTGTATCCGCTCCTACAACTCGTACCTGAGCGACTCGCAAATGCTCGACTGCTACATCATGGACCAGGACACGGCAGATGACCTGATCACCAAATACAACGAAAACAACATCGTAGACGGCAATGGGAATATTTCGGTAGAGAACGTACCGGAAGATATGCGCTATGTAATTGTCACCGGGAAACAGGCCAACGGAGTAGCAACCGTACTCCAGGCAGCAGTGATGAACAACAAAAGTACCAAGTACGATGTGGATGATATTCTTTGCGTAAAGAAATCTCAACCCGAACTCAACTTCAGGCTGAAAGGCGGAAGTATATCCCTTCAGGGAACTTCCTCCCTGGCCTACCCGATCAAGAACTATCGCATCTATTTAAGGAATGCCAATAAGGCTGACGGAATGATGTACCTGGGTTGCGACAGTCAGGGATTAGGAGGTAAACAGCAGGAGAAAGCAAAGTATTCCTTCCGTGCTCCCGGGAATACAGGAAAAGTGCCTGCACCGGTGAACTGTTTCTGCCTGAAAGCAGACTTCGCAGAATCTTCTTCTTCCCACAACACAGGGATGGCACGCCTGGCTAACGACGTACTGGTAGCCGCCAACGAACTCACGCCCGCACAAAAGTATGCGGATGGAAGTTACAAATACGATGTCCGGACAACCATAGACGGGGAACCCTGTCTGCTGTTTTACAGGGAGACTTTAGACGATACACCCGTATTTGTCGGAAAATACAACTTCAACAACGACAAATCAACAGAAGCGGTTTTCGGGTTTCTCGATATTCCAGGATACCACGACCAACAGTGGGTCAAAGAGAAGTTCGATGGGCAGAACCCTACCGAATGTTGGGAATTCCTTAACAACGACTACCCGATGGGGATATTCAAAGACGACGACTTCGACTCTAAAGACGAAAATGGGGTGCCCAACTGGCTCAAAGTATTCGAAGCTCGATTCCCGGATGATGACAGTATCAACGAACAATACGAAGCGGGAACAAAAAAACCTACTTACCTGCAATCGCTCGTCAAATGGGTAAAATCAACGGACGGAAACCCTAACAAGTTCCGCAACGAAGTAGCACAGTACTTCGATGTGAATTATTTGTGCGACTACTTCATGTTCACAGAAATATTCGGTTGTGTGGACCAACGCGTGAAGAACATGATGTTTGGTTTCTGGTATTCACCCGATGCCGGGAAGATGTTGTGCTATCCGATATTCTACGACTGCGACACCATCCTGGGAGTGCGCAACGACGGGCGTCTGAAGTATTCCTGGGACATCGACGAGAACAGCATTGACCCCGAACTGTCTTCAGAAGGCAAAGTCGTATACGCCTATGCAGGACACGAAAGCGTGTTGTGGAACAACCTCAGGACCCAGTTCGCTGACCAACTGAAAGAAACCTACAAAAGGATCCGGCAACGCATGACAAACGAAGCTATCTTTAATATATTCGACAACGAGCAGTCATCTAAGTTCTGCGAACGCATCTACAACATGGATGCACAATACAAATACGTGAAACCCAAAACACTGGGAATCGAGGTAAACCAGAACGGGACCGTCTCGAACATCAAATACTCCTACCTGGAAGCCATGCAGGGAAACCGCCTGGCGCACCGCCACTGGTGGATATCCAACCGTATGAACCTGTTCGATGCTAAATACAGCGCAGGGGAATATACCTTAACGGATATTACATGGAAAGGAAACAGTGCGGCTGGAGCAACCGTGAAAGCAACGCCTTCGAGAGATTTCTACTTCGAGTTCCGACGCGAAGGGGACATCATGCAACACGCAAAAGTGGAAGCAGGAAAGGAATGGAGCTATACGTACAATCAGGTAGCCAACGTGGGAACCATCTTCCACCTGTTGGGAGGGGTATTCATGGCGAAACTTAACCTATCCGAGTGGGGAGGTTTTACAGATATCAATTTCCCAAGGCTTCCGATACTCAAAGAACTCGTATTGGGGAAAGACGGAAACAGCTACACACTGACAGAACTGGTTATAGCAGATAAAATGCCGCTGTTGCGTAGCCTGGATATGAGGAATTACACACGCATACCGTCACTGGACCTGACAGACTGCCCACTATTGGAAGAAGTGAACGCTTCAGGTTGTTCTTCACTGGCGGTGATCACACTACCCGAAGGTTCGCTCATCACTTCCCTGAAACTCCCTATGAATTACCAGACTTTGATCCTGCGCTCTTTGCCTTACCTAACACGCGAAGGCATCACTCTGGAAAACAAAGCCAACATCACAGGGTTGTGGGTAGACAACTGCAAACTGATCGACGGCTTTGCTTTGTTTGAAGAGCTCCTATCAGCTCCTAAATCAGCACTCAAATACATAAGGGTAACAGGACTGAAACTTCAAGGCGATGGTAACGACCTAAGGAAATGGCACCAATTACAATTAGGTGGTATCGATTCCGAAGGGAACACCGTTGCCAACTGCTGCAAACTAAGCGGAACTTACCGCTTAACAAAATACATGGAAGACGACGAACTGGAACTATATTCTTCTTATTTCGATGAACTAGATATCATCCAATCCGAATATACCATCATTGAGTTTGATGACTCGACTCCAGACCCAGCTAATATCTCCAACTTAGACAACGACACAGGATACAAATTCGGTAATAAATACGAACCGTCTTCCCATATTAAGAAGATCTTATCCCTGCGCCACCGCGTATTGGGTAAAAAAACAGAAGAAGGAGTGATTTCTATTTGTCAACTACATGATAAAAATAGTAATTATTATGCAGACAGTGATTCTATCGAATCAGCCACTCCTGCGGATTTAACGGGTATAGAAGGAAATGTTTGGGTATATGAACCCCGTTATTGGTATAAAGGAGTAAATGATATTCTTAATAAAAAAAAGTATGCGTTCTATTCATCCAAGGAAACGGTTTCATTTCCCATAGGAAAAAAAATTCTTCCGGAAGAGATAACGTATTATCCGAATTGGGCAATTAGGATCTCATCCACATATAATACTCTAAAAGAGGCTCTAGTTATCGCTTCTGATATGTCGTATGCTTTAATTAATCTCGAAGGATACAAAAAAGTACGTTTCCAGTCTATTGCTTCCGTATTGTATGGGGCTGTATTTCTGGATGAAAAGAATAACATTTTAAGTCGGATATGGGCCTCTTCAGAATTGGGAATGGCTGATGGAATGTATCTTATTGCAGAGGTGCCTCAGAATGCAGTTAAATTGGCCTTCTCTGTTTCTGATAAGAATGAAAAAGACTTCATTTGGTTGACAAACTCAATAAATATGGCTGATATAGAGCCCGATTGGGTATTACATGAAGAATGTTTGGGAGGTGTATATAATGCAAATATAGAAGATAACATTGTGAGAACAAAATCAGGACTCAGACCAACTATTAATATAAGGATTGACACTGTAAGACCCTATATTCAAAACATGGGAAAAGGTTTTAGGGTTTTCGATTATACCTTATATAAAGATATAGTCAATTTGGCTATGGTAAAATATGGAACAAGAGATACTACATTCGGCTTCAGTAGGAACTATGCTAAGCTAAACGGGGTTACTAATAGTTGTGGAATGGTTGATACTATTGAATTAATAAATCCTAATACGAATATAAATGTAGATGCAGATAATTCTTTAGGATACGAAAGTTTACTAGGAAATCAGTGTTATATGGTCGAAGGATTGAAAATCTTATCTAGAAATTATATTTTTTCTAATAGGGACGGATCCGAAAAGATACAACCCATTCCTCCTGTAGTACAAGAATATACAGAGAACTGGATCCAAAGAATTCTTTTTAGTAAAGATATGGATATTATACCTGTTCAGGTCGGAGGTTCAGCTACCACTTATTATCCTGACACCTTTTTCTATAGATCAAATAATACACAAGCTGTAATATATGGCATGGGAAGGACTTTCTCAAATAATGGCTGGGGATTATTTTTTAATTGTCAAGATTGGGATGGTTTACAC
>JAJBTS010000173.1 GCA_020860885.1 Bacteroidales bacterium | reverse complement strand
CCTCCATTCCTACATCAGAATCTTCAAAAATCGCTGTTTCTTTTGAATTTCTCATAAAATACTCCATAGCCTTTATAAACCCTTCCGGGTCAGGCTTGGGCTTTTCAATATCCTCCTGCGTCAGTATCAAATCAAATAGACCTTTTACATGAAACACTTTTAAGATATCCATACAGTTTTTTGGATGCTGTAGTTACCAGAGAAATCTTGCACTCCTTTTTTATCAATCGAATTATATGAAAAAGAGGTTCATTCATCACGGCACTATCCAAGTATTTTGAATACAGATTTGTTTTTTCCGAGTGAATCGCTTTTACTATTTCTTCGTCAGCTCCAACAATCTGGGGAAGAAAGTCCATATAATGCCTGCCATTACAGTATCCACAATAGTAATCATAGTCTATACTATACCCATACCTGCCAACAGCTTCTTTATATGCGTAATAGTTAACATCTTTTGTATCAAACAACGTCCCATCCAAATCAAATATCGCTAATTTCATATCACTTCATCCCTTAATGCTATAAGCTTGTCTCTTCCTTCTACGACTTCTTTTATATTTGAACATGTGCAGTTACATACAATTTCAAGAAATCTTATTCCATTATTCTCCATCTGTATATGTATCTCTTCTTTCTTTTCAATGCCCGAAGATGTATATCCAACAAAACAAGCACCTCGTTCTTGTAGTAAAAGCAGGTTTTTCAAATCATCCTCACACATTCCTATCGTATCCAGATTAATAAAGTAAGTCGCATATTCCCTCTGTACGCAATTCCATACTTTCCCATTTCCCCAATTCTCATATTTCTGGCATGGAAGGTAATAAAATACTTTCTGTGAGAATCCAATTAAATAGGATATGATATGGCTTACGTATAGTTTCTGTATTGGATAGCTTGGATCATCCAAATGTTCATATGCTAATGTGAAATCTGATGCTTCAGCAAAACCGTACATTCCAAGGCAAATCACATCGGAACGAAATTGTTTTTCAAATATATCAAGAATCTGCTTCTGCTCATTCAGGATAATAAAACTCTTATTACGAAGATTGTGTATATCTCTATCCCACTCATCCAGATCCAGACCAGCAGCGAAATTCAAATACGGAAAACCAGATACTTTCAGATAATTATCGGAATCCTTTATAACAATTGCCCCATGAACCTTAGCTTTTTTTATTGTGCGATATACAGTCTCTGCAGGACCCGAAGTTTCGTACGGCAAGATAACAAGTTCCAAAATTTTAATATCCGAGAATGCTTCACGAATGATCTGATCTGCTTTCCATACATCCACATCATCCTGTAAAACCGTTATCAATATTCGATCAAATGATTCCATTGGTATGCCGTCAATACATTTTCTTACCAGAAGCTTCCCGTCTGGATGCATTATCAAAAACTTAGGCTTATCATTCAACATAGTTCTTCCCGCGCAGGGAATTATCAATGTGCGCATAGACAATCCCCCTGTTTCCTGATCATATTAATAGTCATTTCAGTCTTTTGCAAAAGGAATTCATATGTATGTTGATCTTTTGTATATGGAAAAATCCGAAGCAGTTTCTGCAATAACGCATAATACACTTCTATACCATACCCCGGTTTTTCTTTTTCCACTTTTTCCAACAGCAAGTCTCGAAATACAATCAAACGCAATATCGTATTCATTCCCAGGCTATTTTGTAACCGATATGACCACAAAGCCTGAACATCCTGTAGCAATGTACCCATATCTATAATCCAACAATCATAAAAAGAATCAAGAAAATCTATCAAATAGATTTCATCATTCTTTATAATAATATTTTCCATAGTCAAATCGCCATGACATGCAGATGGTGTAAACTTACTCCAGTCATGATGGTCAAGTAATTCCAATGCAATGTTTATAACTGAATTATTCTCTTTTCCCAATTTATCTTTTAAGTCAGCAATTTTCGCCTTAAAAACAGTTATATCCGCTTCTGATCCGACGCGACCGTCATTCATATGAATAAAACCACTTAAGATTCGGTCAACCAGACTGCTAATTTTGCCAATTTCTATTGTTTTGATATACTCTGCAAGTGTGATACCATGAATGTATTCCATGTCAAAGAAAAATAAACCGTCCTTGCCATATCCAGAGTTATATACCTTTGGCGCACGTATCAATTCATTTGAAAAAACGACCTGCTTTTCGCATTGTTTTTTCAGACGTTCATTGTAAGATACGTCACTCGATATTTTACGTACATAATTCTTATTTCCGGATTCAACTAACAGAATCTTGCATCCGGAATGTCCTCCCAGATCAATCGTGTTCATGGTAAAAATATTCTGATCCTTTCGCTACTTCATACTCTTCCGGTGTGCCAAATGGTACATGAAAGTCCACCTCATAATTTGATACTTCCATTCCTTTACTGCACATTACGTTATATACTCCACTTACAAAAAATTCTGAATAATTACACTCTTGTAAGTATTGCTCTGCTACCTGCTTAAATGTCTCCGCATCTTTTATGTAATACGCTCCACAAATGGCCTGATCGCTGACCACCTGTTTCTCTACTGTTCCGCAGATTTTTCCAGTGCTATCAATTTTTATATAACTGAATTGCGGTTCAATCGACTGGAAAGTTAATAATGCGCCATCTGCTTCCAATCCACCATTTCCTACTACCTCATTAAATGTTCTGCAGCAAAACATATGATCACAATCATTAAATAATATTGGCACATTATCATGGATCTCTCTGATTCCTGCCAGACATGTCATGACCGGACCATTCTTTACTTCCTCTTCGCTGACTGCTACTATTCCCGCATCTGGAAAATACATCTTAATTACACGATTTATTCCATGCTCAGCAATGTGCTTTTGCATTACCACAAACGTTACATCACATCCTTGAATATATTTCGTAATAGACTCCGCAGCCCATACAAAAAACGGCTTATTATGAATTTCAATCAACGGTTTTGGTATCATAAATCCGTTCTTATAAAAACGAGAACCAGCCCCCGCCATATGCATTATCACATTTAATTTGTTTTTCATAATAATCAGTTTCCTTCTTTTTTTACAGATGTATTTTCGGCAAAACCTTTATCACAAATTGCTAATAAGAATATAGTTCTATATTCTTATGAGCATACACAACAATATTGGAAAATCGTAAGCTAATACTGTAACATCCATTACCAAGGCAATAAAAAATCAGTTGCTTCTTCCTGTTGTCAGGTAGCTGAATAAAAAATCTGACAGAGCAAATTAAGATTTTCTGATACAATTAAGCATATACTCAGCTACAATCTCTGGTTTCCATTTTTCATCATAAAGTTCACAGATTCTTTTACTGTTAATTGGTTCGAGTTTTTTAACATCGATGTTAAAACTTTTCCAATCAACTTCAGAACATTTTTTATAACCCATAGGAATAGTTTGAACCACTTCTTCTTTTGAAAAAGGAAGGTACCATCTTACTTTCAGTTCATCTGTTACTACTGCGGTTCCAACCATAAAGCTGTCAGTAAAACGGTTTGGTATACTCATTCTATAT
>JAJBTS010000072.1 GCA_020860885.1 Bacteroidales bacterium | reverse complement strand
CATCGGGGGGGCTGACCTAGAATGGCTTTTACTTCTTCACTTCGTAATTCTATCTTCGGATCCATCATTACTTACTTAATTCTAACTGGTTCTTTATCAAATTATAATATTCACTTTTTAATTCGATAAGTTCTTCATGAGTGCCAATCTCGCTTATTTTCCCTTTATTCAGAACGACTATCTGATCCGCATGCCTTACTGTACTTAATCGGTGGGCAACAATAATAACGGTCCGGCCTTTAAAAAATTCATTCAGATTTTTCATAATGATACTTTCATTATTTGCATCCAACGAATTTGTGGCTTCATCAAAGAATAAGAAATCCGGGTTTTTATATACAGAACGGGCAATAAGTACGCGTTGCTTCTCTCCCTGACTAATTCCGCTACCTTCCTGACCAATCATAGTATTATAAGTAGCTGGTAATTCTTCAATGAATTCGGTAATATTGGCTGTCTGCGCTGCTTTGTAAAGCCGGTCTTTATCTATTGTATCGCTGGTTACAGCTATATTTTCAGCAATCGTTTCGGAGAAAATATATCCATCTTGCATAACAATTCCACATTTGGAACGCCAATATCGTACATCCAGATTATCCAGAAGAATATTCCCAATTTTTATTTTTCCTTGTGAAGGTTTGTAATTTCCTAAGATTAATTTTAATAAGGTAGTTTTTCCACTACCGCTACTCCCCACAATAGCTGTGATTTTGTTCTCTGGGATTGTAAGAGTAATATCTTCCAATACCGGAGGGGTACTGGCGCTTAAATATCTGAAACTTACTTTCTCCAGACTAATTGTATGATTCGTTGAAGGTAGTTTCGCAATTTGTGTAACTGCTTTTTCATCTTCGTCTTCTTTTAAATGAATATCGGCAAGACGTTCTAAGCTCATTTTTGCATCCTGATAAGAATGAATAAAAGATATAAGATTGCTGACAGGGCCTTTTAATTGTCCAATAATATAAGTAAGAGACATCATCATACCCAGCGTCATCTGCCCTTCTACTACTGATTTTGCCGCAATAATAGTCAGGATAATATTTGTAGTTTGAGAAATGAAAAAACCTCCTGCAGATTGGATTTGTGAAATAGTGATTCCTTCACGACTGACTTCGAAAAGCTCGGCTTGTATAGCCTCCCATTTCCATCGCATTTTTTTATCGTAATTATTCATTTTTATATCCTGAACTCCTGTGATCAACTGCACGATATTACTTTGATTCCGGGCTCCCTTTTCGAATCGTTTGAAGTCAAGTTTACGGCGTATTCTCAGAAATACAGTAATCCACAATATGTAAAGAGTGTGTCCAATAATAAAAATTACCAGAATAAGCGTATTGTAGTATGCCAGGATACCGGCGAAAACAAAAAAACTGACAAAAGAAAAGATCATATTGATCGATGTACTGGTAAGAAACTGCTCGATTCGTGTATGATCTCCAATACGCTGCATGATATCCCCGGTCTTTTTGGAATCAAAGAAACTAATGGGTAATTTTAATAATTTAATAAAAAAATCGGAAATTAAAGCAATATTAATCCGTGTATTAACATGGAAGGAGAGCCAGTTTTGAATAAATCCTACGATCATCTGGCTAAAAGCCAGTATCATCTGAGCAACAAGGATGAGAATGATGAAGTTGAGATTGTTATTGGCAATCCCTACGTCTACTAACGACTGGGTTAAAAAGGGAAAAATCAATTGAAGGAGCATTCCGAAAAGAATTCCTAAAATGATTTGAAAAAGAAGTTTTTTATAAGGAATTAAATAAGAAAAAAACCAGGAAAGCTTTGCCTTTTTTTCATTTTTATCCTGTTTTTCCTCTTGATAGAAACGGATAGACGGTGCAACCATAAGTACCATTCCCTTATCTACATTATTTTCCCTTGTACTGATCCATCCATCTAAAAATTCATTAACGGTATATTTTATCAAACCGAAGGCAGGATCTGCGACATAGACAGTTCCTGTGTAAACATCTTTTTTCTTTTTGACTTTAATCTTATAAACAACAACAAAATGATCGTGCCTCCAGTGAACAATGCACGGAAGAACTATTTTTTCGGCTAATTTATCAAAGCCTATTTTAAAAGCTGTGGTCCTGAATCCTATATCTTCGGCAGCATCACTGATGCCTAATAGGGTAACTCCGTTACGATTCGCTGCCGTAAGCTCCCGGAAACGCTCCAATGAATATGTTTTTCCGTAAAACCGGGCGATCATACGAAGACAGGCAGGACCACAGTCCATTGCATCATGTTGGTGATAGAAATGAAAAGCCATTAATATTGTCTTTTAATTGTGTATTGCCTCCTTTTTAATTTTCATTTGGAATTGTTTTATTATATAATTTTCCGGTGTAACTTCTGAAATATCTAGAAGACATCTTGACGGAGCCTTTTTGGTTTTTCCTGACTGTGTACAAGTTCCCAGACACATAGGAAGAAGTTTACATGCCAAACATTTTTCATTTTCAAAAGTAGCCGTACCATATAATTTAGCTAATATATCCTGATCCCAGATAATTTTTCCACTTTCTGTAAGAATCCCGGCTTCTCTGTTCATATTGACTGTACATTTGTATATCTTCCCATCATAGTTTATTACGGCATAATACAAACGGTCTGCATAACATTTAGTAGTTTGCCTTAAAGAATAAGGTCCTGTCATATCCAGAATATAACCTTTTTTAAGAATAGAATCACCTAAATTTAGAATAGTTTTGTTTTCCTGCATCAAGTGAGGCTTAATGGTTTGCCGTACCCGCTGCAGATTGACACAAACCTGTTTCCTGTATTCTGGTTTTATGGCGTCAAGAACACTATCCATATTACTTACATTTAAAGTAACATCATCGTAGTTGATACGTAATGTAATTACTGCATTCGGAATATATTCTAAAATCAAATGAATATTTTCCATGATACGGGAATAACTGGGTTTACCATTTACATTCCTTATCTTGTTGTGCCTTTTTTCATCTCCATCGATGGTAATTTGAAAGCTATTTAATTTAATTTCTTTCATTTTTTCTACCATCTCTTTATCGATCAGATAAGCATTGGTTGTTATATGTTGGGTGACGGGTAAGCCGGTTTCCAGAGCATATTTAGATATAGGGTATACGACTTCATCAAAATACATAAGGGGTTCTCCGCCAAACCAGTCTAGAAATATTCCGGTTATTTTTTCTTCCTTTACCATATACTCTATATGCTTCTTTATATTCTCTACCGTTTCTTTGCTCATTCCTCCTCTATTGTAGGTGTGCTGAACACAGTACCAACAATTAAAGACACAATCTTCAGTAGGATTGATCGTTAAACGATAAGTCTTATCAGCAAAAACAGAAAGCCTGTTCTTTAATCGTAATTGATCAACCTCATCTACATCTTCATTCAAGATAAATCCCCATTCCTTGAATTTATTGAAAATGCTTTCGTATTGAATATGAAAAGAGATAAGATCTTCGAAAAGAAAAGATATTTTTTGATGTTCCTGATTCGATAAAGAAAAAGTAGCACCTGTCATTCCATTGAAATAGATGGTGCGGTCTTCATGCTCTACAAAATAATTGTATTGACTTAATT
>JAJBTS010000091.1:13476-19491 GCA_020860885.1 Bacteroidales bacterium | reverse complement strand
ATGACGATATGTGGACAGGAAAAAAGACGCAAGATATTGCGTCTTTATCAGCCCGGGAAATACCAGTTCTCTTAAATGCTGGTCAATTACACACAGACAGGTATCGGGAACTATTTTCAATAAAATGTTTCGCCGGAAAATCCGGAAGGTCTGGCGGTCCTGGGAGCAAACCCCGGAAACCGTACCAAAATCCGATACGCGGTTATGGAGTGAGCAGGATCCGGTTTCTTCGCTGTTTACCGGATGTAAACTTCGATTCTCTTTATGGCATTTCGTATTTATTAAGTATCTTTGTACCTCAATCAGTAAGCCATGTCGATATTACATATAACAGCTCCTGCTTCTATCCGGACAAAGGTTCAACTCCCGGCATCAAAGAGCATCAGTAACCGCGCTTTGATACTAAATGCTTTAAGTAATAGTTCTTATCCGATCGAAAATCTTTCGGAGAGCGACGATTCGCAAGTTCTGTTAAAAGCATTAACCAGTGGGGAAAGCTCTATTGATATTGGGGCGGCAGGTACCTCCATGCGTTTTCTTACAGCTTATCTATCTATTAAAGAAGGAGAATGGATTCTTACAGGAACCGAAAGGATGAGGAACCGTCCGATAGGAGTGTTGGTGGATGCTCTTAGGAAACTGGGCGCCCGTATCGAATACATCGAAAAAGAAGGTTATCCTCCATTAAGGATAACTGGCAGACCCCTTCAGGGAGGTTCTCTTTCCTTACAAGGGGGAGTCAGCTCCCAGTATATTTCTGCTTTGATGATGATTGCTCCTTCTTTAGAAAAAGGATTGGATTTGACTTTGGAAGGAAATATTATCTCACGTCCTTATATCCGTATGACCCGGTCTTTAATGAAACATTTTGGTGTGGATGTCGAATGGGAAGGCAACCGCATTCGTATTCAGCCCCAATCGTATCGCCCGGTTCCTTTCAAAGTGGAAAGTGATTGGTCGGGGGCTTCTTATTGGTACGAAATATTGGCCTTATCTGATTCCGGGTCTGAAATAGAACTGATGGGGTTGGAGAGGGAGAGTACACAGGGAGATTCGAAAGGGAAAGATCTTTTCCGTGAATTAGGTATAGAGACCGTGTTTACGGAACAAGGGGTTATACTGAAAAAGAAGTCGCTTCCCATAAGGAAAGATATTCTGAATTATGATTTTATAAAAGAGCCCGATCTGGCGCAAACATTTGTGGTTGCCTGTTGTTTGTTAGGTATACCTTTTTGTTTCACGGGATTGCAGACTCTGAGGATCAAAGAAACAGATCGCATTGCTGCCTTACAGAATGAAATGAAAAAGTTAGGTTACCTGCTCCGGGACGAATCGGATAATGCCTTAATCTGGGAAGGAAATCTCTGTGATCCGGATCCGGATCCGGTAATTTCTACTTATGAAGATCACCGGATGGCGATGGCTTTTGCTCCCGTTTGTTTGAAAAGAAAAGGAATAAAAATACAAGATCCTTCGGTTGTCAGTAAATCTTATCCGGGTTATTGGAGAGATTTGAAGCACGCCGGATTTATCATAAATGAAACACTATGAAACTGAAAAACCTTTTTGCAACGTATAAGGATAATCCCGGGGAAGCTTTTCCTCAGGAAGATTCCGAAGTATGCTGCGGCGCTCATGAGGTTTGCGAGAAAGATTTATTGGCAAAGGCTTCCCTGAATCCGGTAGAATATTACGACGACGAAGAACTGGATGTTTTCCGGGGAAGATCTTCCGATTCATACACCGAAGAAGAAAGCGAGCAGTTTGCCGATATACTACATACCATGTGGGAATCGGATGTCGCAGGTTGGATCAGGAGTCTGCAGTTGCGGGGAATTGAATTGCCGGATAACCTGAAAGACGAAGTCTTCCTTATATTAAATTCCTGAAATACCCTATTTTTCACTAAAAATATTACCTTTGTCGGATTATGGAGATTTTTCAATATACGTTTTTCCAGAATGCCCTGCTGGGAAGTTTATTTACCTGTATTGCCTGCGGCATTGTGGGAAGTTATATCGTTGTACGCCGCCTGGTATTTATCAGTGGAGGAATTACTCATTCTTCTTTCGGAGGACTGGGTTTAGGCTTTTATTTGGGCATTAACCCTATTTTTTCTGCCCTGATTTTCTCTATTGCTTCGGCTTTTGGCGTAGAATGGTTGTCCAAGAAACAAGGCATACGGGAAGATTCGGCTATTGCTGCTTTCTGGGCATTGGGTATGGCCCTCGGTGTGATTTGTATATTCCTAACCCCCGGTTATACTCCTAATATCTCTGCTTATTTATTTGGAAATATCCTTACCGTTACGTACGGCGACCTTTGGTTCGTGGGAGGTTTTGCCTTACTGGTCTCTATCTTCTTTATCATTTATTTCAAACCCATTTTATATACGGCTTTCGATAGCGAATTTGCAAAAACGCAAAGAATAAAAGTGGCCTTGATAGAACATCTGATGATGGTGGCTATCGCTATCTGTATTGTTGCAAGCATACGCCTGGTAGGAATCATGTTGCTGATGTCTTTGATGACTGTTCCGCAGATGACAGCCAATCTTTTTACTCACCGTTTCCGGAACATGATTCTTTATTCCATAGGAATAGGGATTGTCGGGTGTTTTTCCGGATTGTTTTTATCTTATTACCTGAATGTTCCTTCGGGTGCGGCTATTATATTTGTTCAGGTTATTCTTTTTTTAATTTGTAAAGCATTGATATTTATCGGGCAAAAGACAATAAAAAGCACATAATTTTGTTTAAATGGGTAGTTTAGACGACGTGTGTCCTATGTTGAAATTTAAATATATCTTTCTTTCTGTAGTATTCTTTGTTTTTCTTACTTCCTGTTCCTCCACTAAAAATACGGCGGGAACCAGGTGGTATCATTCATTCAATACTCGGTATAATGTTTATTTCAACGGGGATATGGCTTATCAGGAAGCTATGAAAAGCCAGGTCGAAGGGTATAAGGAGAATTATACGGAAATGATCCTGATGTATCCTGTAAGCGCTTTGCCCAAAGAAAAACCCAATACGGGAGGACCGTTCGACCGTTCGATCGAAAAAGCGGTTAAAGCAATAAAAACTCATTCCATACAAACCAAACCTGAAAGAAAATCGGGGAAAAGGAACGACCCTAAATACCAGGAATGGATGAGTCGTACCGAATACAATCCTTTCCTGCACAATGCATGGATGCTGTTGGGGAAATCGCAGTTTCATAATGGAGATTTCTTACAGGCTGCCAGTACTTTTTCGTATGTTTCACGTATTTACAATTCACAGCCGGAAATAGGCTTAGACGCTAAACTCTGGCAGGCCCGTTGTTATTCGGAACTCGAATGGTATTACGAAGCAGAGGATATAATTAAAAGGCTGGACAAGAATACTCTATCCAATAGCTTAAAAGATTGGTACGATACGGTATATGCGGATTTACTGATCAAACAGAAAAGATACGGGGAAGCCGTTCCCTACCTTCAAACAGCTATAAAAGCGGAAAAGAATAAATACCAGAGAACCCGTGAGAAATACTTATTAGGGCAGGTGTATGCAGCTTTAGGAGAAAGGGATCTGGCCTATAATGCTTTCGGGGAAGTATCGAGCGCTAACGCTCCTTATATTCTGGAATTTAGTGCGAAAATACGGCAAACGGAAGTATTCAGCGGAACAGATACGGCTAAGATTACACGGCAGTTAAGGAGTATGGCTAAAAGTTCCAAAAACAAAGATTACCTGGATCAGTTGTATTACGCCTTGGGAAATGTTTACATGAGCGTGCCGGATACTGCGAAAGCGATCGAAAGTTATCAGCTGGGAGTAGAAAAAAGTGTACAACAGGGAATAGACAAGGCTTTGAACCAGATAAGACTGGGAGATATTTACTTCAATCAGAAGAAGTTTATTGAGGCTCAGCCCAATTACGCCGAATCGTTGGCTCAGCTTAAGAAGGAGGATGAGTCTTATCCACGCGTCTCTCATCGCTCGGAGATATTGGATGAACTGGTGGTGCATCTGGAAGCCATACAATTACAGGACAGCTTATTGCGGCTTTCCGGTATGAGTGAAGGAGAAAGGTTGGTCGTGGTGGAAAAACTGATTGAAGAACTTAGGAAAAAAGAAGAAGAAGAAAGAAAATCCATGGAAAGGGATGAGTTTCTGGCCGAACAGGAAAATACCCGTGCCGAACTGGGTGTGAACCGTCTGAATACGGTAGGAGCAGGAGGTGTTCTTCCTCCCGGATCGGAGAATTCATTCTATTTCTACAATCCTCAGGTAGTAGCGCTGGGGAAAAATACTTTCCAGCAAAAATGGGGACGCAGAAAGCTAGAGGACGATTGGCGCAGGCGTAATAAATCGAACCCGATGTTTGATCCTTTTGCTGAAGAAGAATTAGCGGATACGGATACGGACATGCCGGATGAAAATGCAGACGAAGTATTCGCCGAAGAAGGTACGGAAGAAGGAATCCTCCCGGAAGAGGAAATGGCCCAATTATCGACCGATCCGTACGATCCCCAGTATTATTTGCAGCAAATACCGGTTACGGAAGAGGATATTGCTGCCTCTAACCTGATTGTGGCAGACGGATTGTATAATGCAGCGGTGATATACAAAGAAAAGCTGGAAGATATGCCTTTGGCAATAGCAACTTTTGAAAACCTCAATAACCGTTACCCGGGCAACGAGAATAAGCTGATGGCTTATTACCATGTTTACCTGATTTACCTGAAAGAAGGAAATACGGCTATGTCGAATATGTATAAACAAAAGATCCGGACAGAATTCCCCGACAGCGAACTGGCGGTTGCTATGGCCGATCCTGAATACGAATACAATCTGAGGATGCTATATGTTTTGCCCGAATCGCTTTATCAGGAAGCTTTCGAGGCTTATATGAATAACAATACCAACAAGATCCGTCAGATCTACCAGGAGATGTATTCCAAATACAATCAGTCGCCGTTGATGCCTAAATTCATGTTCCTGAATGCTTTGAGTTATGTTCAGCAGAACGATGCCAATGGTTTCAAAGAGCAACTACGGGAACTGATCAATCGTTATCCGGAAGCGGACGTATCTGTTCTGGCTGCGGAAATGATGAAAGGATTCCAGAAAGGTCTTATCCTCGCTACGGGCGATAATACGTTGGCTCGCGGAGGATTATTCAATATTCGTTTCGGCGAACTGGGAGAAGACGGAGAGCCTCTGGTAGATATATCCGAAATAACATTTTCACCCGATACGGAAAAACCTTATGTGTTAATGATGGTTTATTCGCAGGGTAGCATCAATGAGAATATGCTATTGTATACTGTTGCCAGCTTTAACTTCGGTAATTTTACTGTAAATGATTTTGATCTTGAGAAAACAACTATGGGTCAAATTGGGTTATTACAGGTAAAAGGATTTAATAATTTCAGGGAGATAACTCAATATATCGAAATGATTTACGCTCCCGAAGGATACGCAAACGAACTGGAACAGGCAGTGCTTATTGTTCCGATGTCTGTAGAGAATTATGAAATCCTCATGAAGGGTAAGAGCTTAGAGGAATATATGGACTTCTATGAAGAACATTTCGCTAAGAGTAATCAGGAGCTGGTAGATAGATGGCGTCTGAAACAGGAGCAGGAGTTGGAAGATTCTTTCGATGAAACGGAAGAAGAAATTATAGAAGAAACCGATGACGTATTGGAGGAAGAGGACTGGGACACAGAGGGACAAGTTCCGGAAGAGGAAAATGCTGAAGACAGTGTGGATGACTCCGACAGCGTCGAAGAGGAGGCAGATGCCGCGCAGGAGATCCGGGATGGATTAAACGAAGAAAATCTGGTGGTCGGTGCAAGTGACACGATTAAAATAGAACAGGTATTGCCGGATTCTCTGGCTCAGGATTCCATTCATGTTCCTACATTATCGGAACTGGAACAACAGCGCATGGAACAGAAAATGGAAGAAGTGGGCGAACAGGCAGACCAATTGTTGGACAAATCGTCGGAAGTGTTGGATGATG
>JAJBTS010000091.1:0-13466 GCA_020860885.1 Bacteroidales bacterium | reverse complement strand
TACAAAATCCGTAACTCAACAATCCCCCATGGAACACAAACAGGAACAACTTGTCCAACACGCAGCCCACAAGTTCGCCAAAACCTCGGAAGCTGTTCATGATGTAAGTGATAAAGTGGATGATATTATGAATGATCCCGTTCGTGGTATCCGTGATCTTTTCAAACGTAAAAAGTCTAATCCTATCGACGAATATGCAAAAGAGCAGGAGCGGTTGGAAAAAGAACAGCAAAAACAGTTGAAGAAAGAAAAGGAAGAGGAAGAGAAAGCTCTCCGGGAATTGGCTAAACAAAGGGAAAAAGAGCAAAAAGAACTTGAAAAGCAAAGAAAGGAAGAGGAAAAAGCATTGGAAAGAGAAAGAAAAAGGCAACAAGAGGAAATAGCTAGTCAGAAAAAGGCGGAGCAGAAAGCTAAAGAAGAGGAGAGAAAGCGTATACAGCAGGAAAAAGAAAACGAAAGAAAGCGTATACAGCAGGAGAAAATAGATGCCCAGAAAAAAAAGGAACTCGAAAGGCTGGAAGCTCAGAAGCTGAGAGATGAACAAAAGGCGGAAAGGGAAAAACTCCGTGAGGAAACCCGTGTCCAACGCGAATTAGAGAAAAAGAAAGCCCAGCAGCTGACGGAAGAGCAAAAGAAACAAAGAGAGATGGAAAAAGAAGAGGCCCGCAAAAGACGGGAACAGGAAAAGTTAGAAGCTCAGAAATTAAGAGAACGACAAAAAGTAGACGCTAAAAATAAATAAAATATGAAGAAAGACCGGGTTTTGTGGGCAGACGATGAAATTGATTTACTGAAGCCTCACATTTTATTTCTCGAAGATAAAGGGTATGAAGTGGTAACGGTATGCAGCGGTCAGGATGCTATCGACTGCGTGAAAGAAGAAACGTTCGACCTGATCTTCCTGGATGAAAATATGCCCGGATTAAGCGGACTGGAGACTCTGGCTCTTATTAAAGAACTGAGTCCGACCGTACCTGTTATCATGATCACTAAAAGCGAAGATGAAGGAATCATGAACCAGGCGATAGGAAGCAAAATAGCGGATTACCTGATCAAACCGGTAAATCCGAATCAGATCTTGCTTTCTATAAAAAAGAATCTTCATCAGAATGAGATCATTACGAAAGCTATGACTTCCGGTTATCAACAGGAATTCATGAAAATCGGAATGCAAATCAACGATTCTTTTACTACCGACGATTGGAAAGAGGTGTACAAGAAATTGGTGTATTGGGAACTCGAGCTGGAAGCTTCCCAGACAGGGATGGCCGATTTGTTACGCACGCAAAAACAGGAAGCCAACCAGGTTTTTAGTAAGTTCATAAAAAAGAATTATGAGAAATGGATACAGAATCCGGACTTCCCTGACAGGCCTGTTATAAGCCCCGACATCTTCAAATCGAAATTATTCCCTTTGCTGGACAAAGGAGAAGAGATATTCTTCGTTTTGATAGATAATTTCCGTCTGGACCAGTGGCGGGAAGTAAGTGATATATTGGCTGAGTTTTTTACCTTTAATGAAGATCTTTATTTCTCTATTTTACCGACAGCGACTCAGTACGCCCGGAATGCTATCTTCTCCGGACTGATGCCTTCCCAAATAGAGAAAATGTTCCCTGATTTGTGGGTCGATGAAGAATCGGAAGAAGGAAAAAACCTGAACGAAGCTCCCCTTATTCAAACACAGCTCGACCGTTTCAGAAAAAGATATACCTTCTCTTATCATAAAATAAACGAATCCAGCTACGGAGAGAAACTGTTGCAAAACTTTAAGCAGTTGGAAAATTACCAGTTGAATGTTATTGTCCTCAACTTTGTCGATATGTTGTCGCATGCGCGTACGGAATCCAAGATGGTGCGGGAACTGGCATCCACGGAAGCGGCTTACCGTTCGTTGACTCGTTCCTGGTTCAAACACTCCACAGCCCGGGAATTGTTCCGTAAAATAGCGGAAAGAGGCTGTAAAGTGATCCTGACTACCGATCATGGAACCATTCGCGTGAACGATCCTATTAAAGTCGTAGGCGATAGGAATACAAATACGAATTTAAGATATAAATTAGGAAAGAATCTGGCTTACAATCCGAAAGAAGTATACGAGATATCCAATCCCCATAAGTTCGGATTACCTGCTCCCAATGTCAGTACAAAGTATGTTTTTGCTTTGAATGATAATTTCTTTGCTTATCCTAACAACTACAATTACTACGTCTCTTATTATAAAGATACTTTCCAGCATGGAGGTATCTCCATGGAAGAAATGATGGTTCCTTTAATTACTTTGGAACCTAAGTCTTAGAACATCGGAGGCCCTCCTCTGCGGCCGCCCCCTTCGCCGGGTCCGCGTCTCGGCTCTCCCTCGCTGTTGCCAGAACCGGAGGATTTTGGGAAAAAGGTAAACTTATAAATGAAGCTGCACATAAAATAGCTGGGAATAGCGTTCGAATCCGTGGTCTTATATCCGTTATCCGTGTAAGAGGCGGAGATACTGTTCCTGTCCTGAAGAATATCGTAAATATCGAATTTCAGAGAACCGGTTCCATTCGTATTATTAAATATTTGTTTGGTTACTGAAGCATTCCACATCACTTCAGGGATATTGAACCCGGAGGCGTATCCTGCACGGTCTGTCCAGTTGATATCGCTTTCGATTACCCAGTTGTAAGGCAAATACCAGGTGGTAAAGCCGCCTACGCCGTAATTGTAAGTCTGCTGATTTTTTTCCGGCTGTATGGTATAATGGATATCGTTGTAGTTGAAATTGGCCCGGATGCCTATATCGAACAGATCTGAACGGTAGTTTGCATTGGCGGAAATACGGCCCTGGAAATTCTTCATCGTGTTCTCATTGCTGTTAACGTACGACTTCTGGTTCCGGTAACTTAACGAAGAAAAGCTGCCGATGGTGAATTTCTTGTTTCTGAGAGGCATATTAAACCCTCCCCTGGCGCTTACGTTCCAGTTGCCATTTACATTTTTGTATTGGGTTAAGCGCACTCCATCGTCCAGTAAAACCATGACCGAAACAATATCATTCGTAGAGAAATCTCCGTTAACAGAAATATTATAGGAGAGCTGTGACTCTGTTATGTATTTCATGAAACGAGCACGAAGAGAGTTCCTGTAACTCGGTTTAAGATTCGGATTCCCTTCTACCCAATTGTTGGGGCGCGACATATCAATGTAATCCCTCAATTGATTGGCTGAAGGCTGATTGGTTTCACCTTCATAATCGATGCGGATATTGGATCTGGGTCCTAATAAATAATTGAAATTAATAACCGGTGAAAAATTGACTACGTTTTGTTCTACGGAATAAAACAGGGAATCGCCCATTACATTCGGCAAACGCCTGTCGTACATATAAGTGATCGGTTCTATCTGGCTTGCAAAAGGCTGATAAGTTTCATTCAGCGAATTGGAAGGGTCGATATTAAAACCGATGGTGTAATTGTATTTCTCCCGGATGGCTTTGAAGCTTACGGAGATCCGTTGTTCCAACGCATCCCGCAACGTACTACGGCTCTGGTCCAGTACTAAGGTTGCTATGGAATCATTGGCTAATAAAGAATTGACCAGCAAAGGATCGTAATCTTCCAGGTCTCTCCAAAGGTCGTAGGTGCTGTTTATATTCTTGGTATCCGTATAAGATATCCGGTAAGAACCTTGAATGAAATTGCTATTTCCTAAAGGTTCTACCCAAGTTACCGTTCCTCTTAAAGAATTGCTGGTATTATCGTTTTCATCCCGTCTGTTTTGAATGGTTTCTGTCTCTTCGTTGTCGTCCGAGAACCGTATACTCCTGTTGAAATTGTTTTCATAAGAATAGCTGTCATTGTAATTTCCCCTTAAAGATAAACTAAATACCCGGCCGGGTTTGGCGAACTTATGAGCATATTCCAGATTTCCTCCGAACCGGTACCCTTCACCTTTCGCTTTAGCCGACTGATATTCGTCCAGGATCATATTTCCCGTATCGAAATTAGAACGGTATAAGGTACTTGTTTCAAAACTTTTGCTTTTATTGTAGGAGAAATTAGGACGTACGATAAGGGTATTCAGTGTGTCGGGTTTCCATTCAAACCTGAAATTGGTAGAAATAGCATCCGACAGGTAATTGTTCATGGAATTGCTTTTGTCTAGCTGCGATCTTTCTTCCGATAAAGTAGCTTCTTCCGTGATGGTCCGTGATAACCGGTCCAGTCCGGTGTATCGTATATCACCGTTCAACGTTGCATTCGACCATAATTCTTTATCCATGCTGACCATAAGGTTTGTCGTTTCGGTGATACCGCCGGATCCTCTCCGGGTCCTCATACCTCCGAACTGTTGAGCGCCCAGATCGCCTGCTCCCATATTATTGTTGTTATTAATACCTGCAATTACGGTATAACGGTCATTTCCCTGCATCCGGTTCAGGAACCCCGCTCCTCTGTATCGCACATCGTTATCATCGGCAAGGTCGGTTCCGGCTCCCACAAAAGCATTTCCCATGGTTCCTTTTTTCATCCCGGGCTTAACCGTGAGGTTGATGATCGTTTCTTCTTCTCCGTCGTCAAATCCCGTCAACCGGGCGGTTTCCGACTTGCGGTCTACGACCTGAAGTTTTTCAACCATTTCTGCGGGAAGGTTCTTGGAAGCGACCTGTGGGTCGTCCGAGAAGAATTCCTTATCCTCGATAAGGAACTTTTTAACTTCTTTGCCGTTCACGGTAATTTTACCATCCGTATCCACCTCTACACCCGGAAGCCTTTTCAAAAGATCTTCCACCACTGCATTTTCTGTTACTTTATAAGACGCCGCATCGTATTCAATGGTATCGTTTTTAACGATAACTTCCGGTTTTTTACCATCTATAACGGCCTCACTCAGCAAAATGGTATTGGGTTCGAGATATACCTTCCCGACATTCATAGCGGGTCGGTTGCCAGAAAGGCTGAGGTTTTGAGTCAGCTCATTAAAGCCGAGATAAGAAAATTTGAGAATATACTTTCCGGAAGACAGATTCGGCATGGAGAAAATCCCGTTTACGTCACTGATAGCTCCGGTTATTACTGTACTGTCTTTAGGATTCAGTAGTTCTACAGTCCCTCCGATGATAGGTGCTTCCTCGGTTTTGTCTAATATCGTTCCTGATAGAGATATATTTCCCTGACCGAAAACGGAAACAGCGCAGAGAAAGAAAATTAGGATATTCCCAAAAATTTTCATATAATTTGCCTTAATTTAGTTAATGATATACGTTAGTTCAGACAGTGAAAAAAACAAAAGGTTTAACAGGAAATATTTTTTTTAGATAATTTAACAAGGCTATCTTTCTATTATTTTCCTTATATTCAACAATAAGTAATAACTTGCGTCCTCTTTTTTATAAATTAAGCTAATGAAAGATTTTATTCAGGTACTTAAACGGTTTGTACCTCCTTATAAAAAATATCTGATCATAAGTATCGTAATGAATATCCTTTCAGCGATCTTATTTCTGGTATCTTTTTCCTTTATTATACCCATTTTAGAGTTGTTGTTTAAGGTGGGAAACGAAGTATACGAGTATGTCCCTCTTTCTTTTGATTCCATCAGCGCTTTTAAGGAAACTTTGAAAAATAATACCAATTGGTATATGACACAGATTGCGGACGATTACGGGCCCGTCAATATATTGTATCTTTTGGGAGTTTTCCTTGTGGTTACAACGGTTATGCGTACGGGAGTGATGTACCTCGCTTCTTATTTTATGATCCCTATCCGTACCGGCGTGCTGCGGGATATACGGAATCAGATCAACGACAAAATTATCTCTCTTCCTTTGGCTTTTTTCTCTGAAGAGAAGAAAGGAGATATATTAGCCAGGATGTCCGGGGATGTGAATGAAGTGGAAAATTCAATCATGAGTTCGCTGGATATGCTTTTTAAGAATCCGGTTATGCTATTGATTTATCTGGTTGGTATGTTGATTATCAGTTGGCAACTTACTGTTTTTGTCTTGCTGGTGCTTCCTCTTGCCGGATATATCATGGGGCAGGTGGGTAAATCTCTGAAAAAGACATCTTTCTTAGGACAGGAGCAATGGGGAGCTTTGATGGCTCAGATAGAAGAAACCCTGGGCGGTTTGCGTATTATAAAAGCTTTTAATGCGGAAAATAAAATATCCCGCCGTTTCAAGGAGAGCAACAATACTTTCAGGAATACCACCAACCGTATTTTCCGCAGGCAGCAATTGGCTCATCCTGTGAGCGAGCTGTTGGGAACGGTCACCATTGCTATTGTGTTGTGCTACGGAGGATATCTGATCCTTAATGAGAGCAGTTCTTCCATAGAAGGAAGTACATTCATTTATTACCTGACTATTTTTTACGGTTTAATCAATCCGGCAAAAGAATTATCCAAAGCGGCCTATTCCATTCAAAAAGGTCTGGCTTCTATGGAAAGGATCGACAAGATATTACTGGCTGAAACAACCATTGTGGATCCGGCGAATCCCAAACCTATCGCTTTGAACAGCAAGATTTCTTACAACGATATTTGGTTTAAATACAGGGAAGACTGGGTAATCAAAGGCGTCAACCTGGAAATACCAAATGGTAAAACGGTTGCTTTAGTCGGACAATCCGGCTCGGGAAAATCGACCATGGTAGACTTACTTCCCCGTTTCTACGATGTCCAGGAAGGAAGTATCACCATCGACGGAGTAGATATACGCGATGCAAAGGTGAAAGATGTACGTGAACTGATGGGAATCGTAAATCAGGAAGCCATCCTGTTCAACGATACTTTCTTCAATAACATAGCTTTCGGCGTCAAAAATGCAAAAATAGAGGATGTGATTGAGGCTGCTAAGATAGCCAATGCGTACGATTTTATTGTAGCGAGTGAAAACGGTTTCGATACGAATATAGGGGATAGGGGATGTAAGCTCTCGGGCGGACAACGTCAACGGATCAGTATTGCCCGGGCTGTACTGAAGAATCCTCCGATTTTAATCCTTGACGAAGCCACTTCGGCTTTGGATACGGAGTCGGAACGACTGGTTCAGGAAGCTTTGGAGAAGCTAATGGTCAGCAGAACCACTATTGTAGTAGCGCATAGGCTTTCTACTATTAAAAATGCAGATCTTATCTGCGTGATGAACGAAGGGAAAATAGTGGAAAGAGGAACTCATAACGAGCTGATTTCTCTGAACGGTTATTATACAAAATTATGCGAAATGCAATCTTTTTGATTTTTCTTGCCAAAAAGATTTGTAAAAAAAGAAATTGATATTATCTTTGCACACGCAAAACGCGAAAGTAGCTCAGTTGGTAGAGCATAACCTTGCCAAGGTTAGGGTCGCGGGTTCGAGTCCCGTCTTTCGCTCCGGTTCTTTAAAAAACTAAAAAATGGTCTGCTCGGATGGTGGAATGGTAGACACGCAAGACTTAAAATCTTGTGACCATTACGGTTGTGCGGGTTCAAGTCCCGCTCCGAGTACAAAGAGGGCTTTTTGATATTTATCAGAAAGTCCTCTTTTTTTATTTCTCTAATTAAATGATATTTAGGTTTAAAACATATTCTTTCCATACTTAGAAAAATAATAAGGAGCGACTTTCTTCTGTTTATATTTTTATTTGCTTTATTTCATATTCTCCACTAAATATTTGTTAAATTCTGATTTTTTATTCACATTTGTAGTTATTGTTTGACCGTCAATCTCATGCTCTTCCATAAAAGGCGTGGTTTTGCTTTACTAATTAGATAAAAAGGAATTATAAGTTCTACAGAAATAAGAGGAAAATAATTATAAATTAAAAACCCGGTGAATCATGAAAAACCTATTGTTTATTTTTTGTATTCTGATCTGTTGTTTCGATGTAAGTGCACAAAATAATCCGTTCATCAAAGGATATGAGGATAATTCCGATCTTCCAATAGTAGATTCTTCTTATGAAAACTATATTTATACCTCCGGTACTCTTCCCGAACACTTTATTACCGGGAAGAGAGGCGAGAGGTTCTTTGCAGATTTTACTCCGGTTATTGTTCCCGAGTATTTCTTTCTCGGAACCCTCAATCCTCTTCCACAAAAGAAGAACCCTTTACAAGGAGATAAAGTAGATTATTATAGAAAGGAAGAAGAAGAACCTTTGGTGGAATACCTTCAAACATACCTCAAGCAAACACTAAATATATCCGTAACAGTGAAACAGGAAGAATATGGATATATTGGTATTTATTCCCCGGAACTGATGGAAATAAAACGGAGTTTTTTTGATGAAAAGACAGGTGCATTAAAAGAAGACATATTTCATACGGATGAAGAAATAGCGTCTTATATATTGGGTGTATACTATCGTTTTGGAAGAAAAGGAGATGCGGACAATTATAGATTGCCTACTGCAAAGATATACATTGGTCTGGATAGAATGTTCTCTTTCTTATTAAAGATGAGGTCTAAAAAAGTGTCGTATTTATATGTGCCCGAACCAACTCCTGAGGATTCACCTTTACTCTTGGGAGGATATAAACTTATTTTTGAACCTTCTCAATATCTGAAAACCTATCTGGATACGATTCAAGAGGAGAAAGAAAAGTTGCCGTATATTTATCTTTAATTATTAATTTAAAATTAAAATGTTATGAAAAAAATGAGTAAAGTTACTTTGGAATCTATGAGAAATGAACTCTCCGTATTGGAAAGAAATAAGCTTGAAAAGATTCGGGGAGGATATTTTAATAATGATTGGGGATGCCTCTTTGATTGTTTGGAGCTTGTCAATGAACTACAAGGGTGCAATAATAGAGATGCGCAAAGCTATTACACAGAATATGTGGATAACCTTTCCTATAGAGGAGGAGCAATGGATCCCCGGAATCGCAGAGGGGTTGATGTAGGTTTTAAGAGAGGTTATAGTGATTCTGAAAATCTTCAAATAAAGAATTATCCTCCAATTGCGGAGGGTGGTCTTAATGATATGTTGAACTCACTGAATCCTAACAATAAGAACGAATCAGTCATTATGGCTATTGATACGGATAGACGAGGTATCGGCCATTTTGTAGTTGGAACAGATGTGAGTTATATTAGAGATGAAAATGGAAATCTTAAAGATATTTCCATCGTTTATCAGGATCCATCCAATAAAAAAAGCGGTACTATAAGTATATCCGACGTTAAAGGATTTTGGAGTGTTAAGATGAATTGCAACGATGATACCGGCAACTTGGACGATACCGGCAATATGTATTGAGAAGATAAAAGATAAATACGATGACTAACTGATCCTGTGCAAAAGACCCTTTACAATCTTACGTCCTATCTTCTCTACAACGCTTATTCCCTTAAAAGTATCGGTATATACAATGGCAAGGCAGGACTTTCGTTGTCCTTGTTCGAAACAGCCAGGTATTTGCAGGATGAAAGTATAGAAGAACATGCTTTCGAATTACTTCAGGAATCGCTGGTGCTGGGCGAGAACGAAGACGATCTTACTTTCGAGAATGGAATATCCGGAATCGGTTTTGTGTTGCTTTACCTGATACAAAATCAGTTTATTGATGCAAGTTTCGATGAACTATTCGGAGAATATGCAAAAAGAATTGTTTCCGTCGTGAAGAAAGAAACCACTCTTTGTGAAAAACTGTTTCCTCACATTCATTTCCTGGCATTGTTGTACGAAGCCACTCACGAGAATGAGGTTTATGAGTGCATTCTTAAGATCAGGAAGGCGAAAGAAGAGTCTCTGAAGCAACAGATCCGTAACCCTGAAATATCAAAATTTCAATTTCTGACCGACTTTATGGATTACCTGCGAATGGTTTCCAACCATCGTTATCCGGTATCGGAGTCTTTAGTTCGGGAATATGCCGGTTTGTATCAAAAAAACAAGTTTGCAAGCCGTTTCGAAATTGCTTTTTATCTGGAACGATTGATAGAACAGAAACAAATAGAAAATTGCGGATTCATGGATAAAATAATAAAAGCCAACAAAAGCAGGGCTTTGCAAAATATAAAAAATCACCCGGATCAATTTCCTTTGGCAGCGCAAATCGACTTATTGTATTTGTTCCATCAGAATCCCGGAAAATACAAGTCATACATGGCTTTGTTGGAAAAAGATTTGTTTGTTCCGGATTTGAAAGATTTGCAGAAAAACTTATTACGGAAAATTCCGCCGAATAAGTTTATTCCTGCCTACGAAGCGGGTATTGCACGGTTCTTGCTTTACGCTGTATATACAAATTTGAAGAAGGAAGGAAAAGAAGCTGCACGGTTTATTTCTGTACTTCAGCTTTAGCTCTGCAATCCCGTTAAGCTTTGATAATGCAGAAAGTTAACCTTTATGTAATCTCATGAAAAAAACAAATCTATACCTGCTTAATATTACCAATGTCAACGCTACTTCCGGAGTAGACCGTTATATAGATGCTTTATTGAACGAAATAAAATTTCACACGGAAGATATCCGTGTTTATAAAATAGAATTGATGCGCAACCCGTCCCTGCTGTTTGCCGAACAGACAGAAAAGGAAGGCTATACCGAAATCGTCGTTCCGTTTCCTTTGGATTGCGGCGAAATTATTCACGAACGATATTGGATACGCAAATACAATACTTATGTTTTTGAACAGCTGAAGTGGATTTTCGATAAAAACGCAATATCGGTTCTGCATATACATTATCTGAATTTAATCGATCTGGCTTTGTATATAAAAGAGCAGGTTCCATGCAAAATTATTACACATCTGCATTGTATCCCCTGGAAAAGTTCGTTTAATACCCATAAAAAGAAGTTCAATACGCTTTACACCGAGAGTTATCTGAATACGAATAAAACATTGGGAAAAGATTTTTTTCTTACCAATAACTGCGAATACGATGCCTATTCTGCCAGCGATAAAGTGGTAACCGTAACCGGTTGTGCCAAACAGTTTCTTGTACAAACGATGGAGATCGATCCTGGTAAAATAGCCGTTATCCCGAACGGATTATACGATTGCAACAAAGGGTCGCCTGCTGCAAGAAGACAGAAAAATAAGAGGGAAGTTTTTAATTGCCTCTATGTGGGAGTGCTTTCGAAAAGTAAAGGCATCTTTTATATCCTGGAAGCTTTACGGAAAGTGCAGCTTAGAAACTATAAGGTAATCTTGAATGTAGCCGGAGCCTGTTCTCCGGAATTCAAAAAGAAAATAGAAACAGACTTTAGTGATCTGTCTGTTAATCTCTTAGGTAGAATTCCTTTTGAGGATTTAAAAAAACAGTATTCGGAAAATGATATAGGAATAATTGCTTCTATCCAGGAACAATGCAGTTACGTAGCCATAGAAATGGCGATGTTCGGTCTGCCGGTCGTTACAACAGCTGTCGACGGTCTGGATGAAATGTTTGAAGATACTGTTAACGCCTTAAAAGTAAATACGGTTTTTTCGAAAGTATTCGGATTAAAAGTCGATACGGACAGCCTTGCTGAAAAAATAATTCAACTGATAGAAAACGAAGAGTTGAGGAGAAAATTAGGTAAAAACGCCCGGAAGTTGTACGAAGAAAAGTTTACTTCCGGACGAATGATGCGGGAGATGATGGAGGTTTATGAAGAATGTACAAATTATTAAATTTTTATGAATAAAATATCGGTAGTAATGCCCGTATACAATGCGGAAGAATATGTTTCCGCAGCCATTGATAGCGTACTGAAACAATCGTTCCGCAATTTTGAGTTTATTATTATTGACGATGGTTCCACGGACCGTACTCTGGAAATTATTCAATCGTACAAAGACAAACGAATGGTTTTATTGCAAAACGAACACGATTTTGTCGGCTCGTTGAATAAAGGCTTGCACTATGCAACAGGCAAATACATTGCCCGGATGGATGCCGACGATATCATGCACGTCGACCGTTTGAGAATACAATATAGAATTATGGAAGAAGAACCTTCGATCACGGTTTGCGGCACCTGGATAAACCTTTTTGGGGAAAGTATTCAGGCCGGCAGCATCAACCGGATAGTCGATGGCCGGATAGAATATCCGGTCATAGCTTTACTGAAACAGAATCTCTTGTTCCATCCGACCACTCTTATCCGGAAAGACTTTCTGGAAAAGCATCATCTACAATATCAACACTATGATTATGCCGAAGATTATAAACTATGGTTTGAAATAGCTAAAAACAACGGCGTATTTTATGTCGAATCGCAACCGTTGTTGTTTTACCGTATTTCCGAAACACAAGTCTCACAAATAAAAGAGAAAGAACAAAATTATACTTCTGAAAAAATAAAAAAAGAAATTATTGAATATTTAATCGAAAAAAATCAATCGGATTATCCGGAGTTGGAGTCAATCTACAGGCATTTGATTTCTCTTGCGGATAAGAAAGCCATGAGTCCGGATTTGTTTTTTAGTTTTTATTTCAGCTTCTTTACGGAAAACAAAAACAGATGGATAATTTCCGGATAAAAACGAATGAGTATTCCTTACTATGAATTCGTAAATTTACTTTTTTACTTTAACTCCTCATACTCTTTGATCCTTTTCTCGCATATATGTTGGGTAATGTCCCGCAATAATTCTACTTTAGGAATAAGGGCATCAATATCTTCCCGGGTAACCAGGAAGTCCGGATTGTATCTGCCGTCGACATACGCCGATTTGATAAGATTGAAAAGTCTTTTTTCATCCGTAGTATTTAGTGGGAATACTTTTATAAAATCATTCGAATACTTCTTCACCGAATTTAATAGTTTGGATAGGTTGTGTTGTTTACTGCTTTTCAGCGTATAAACTAAGCGGATAGCATAAAATAAATTTTCAGTGGCCTGATGGAGATGGAAAGAAGCTTGTTTGTAGTCTTTCCTGTTATATGCACCTTGTGCATCGCATAAAAAGCTGTAAGCTCTGAGGGATTTTTCTTTATAGTATTCTTCCGCTTGCTGTTTTATTTTTTCAAAATTAAGTTTACGTCTGCGGGCCAGTTTATGTTTTCCTGTGTTGTATAAGAGAACACCTTCCTGTTTGATGTGAGTTGCAAAATATTTTCCTTCTTTCAGGTCTTTGTTGAATTTCTTTATATCATCGTTGATAAATTGTACAAGAGGGTGTCTTTCCGGAATCTTTATTCTTTTGTAGTGGTCTTCAATATTATCGAGGGCTTTCCCTGCAATACCTTCTGAGATACCGCTCGTTAGGACTAATACATCGTAATCACTTTTATAAAAGGGTCGTTCCCCTAATTTATTTATATAATCGTATGTTACATAGTCATTGCGGGCATAGCTTCCGTAAAGAAAGATCATTTCGGTGTTTTTTAGTCTCTTAAGTATAATCTCGACTATAAAATTTAAATCATTCTGATTGGTTGAAGGTAAATAAGATATTGACTTTTTCATTAGGTTCTTATTTATAAGATTAAAGTTGTTAGATTAATAAAAGTATTTAAAATGAAAATTGGAATTATCTTTTACTCACTTAATTGTATATTTGTACAT
>JAJBTS010000083.1 GCA_020860885.1 Bacteroidales bacterium | reverse complement strand
GGAAAGAATTCCGGCAAAAGATTTCAGACCACGCAGGATGTTTGAATTACCGGATGGAAAAACTTATTGTATCGGGTATGATGATAAAACAAACATAAATGGTTTATGGGAATTAATTATTGATAATTAATTTACCACTATATTATTAAAGCCGAGGATGTCCAAAAAATCAATAATCTCATCATTTAGCCCCCCTAAAGGGGGCTATTGATATTCAATGATTTAAGAAGTCCCCTTTAGGGGATTTAGGGGTAGAAAGTTCTTTTTGGACACCCTCAGCTACAAACATTCGGATATCAAGTTAAAACTTCACTACAATATTAGCCATTACATTCGTACCTGCCTGGGGGAAATAACTTTTCTCTACGTACGGACTTAAACTTCCGTCTTCATTTCTATTGTAACAAGACCACACCCAACCATTTGTCTCGTATTTTTCATTAAACAAATTATTGATCAATAAATTAAGAGACAATTGTTTCAGTCCTTTCAACTTAAAATCATAACCCAGACGAAGGTTATTTACGAAATAAGCGGCGATGGTTCGATCGTCTTTTCCTGTATTATCCAGATGTTGCTTCCCGATATAGCTGGATTGCAAGCCTGCATTCCACGATTTGTATTGAAAAGAAAATAAACTATTGGCTATAATATCGGGAGAATAGGCTATATCCGTAGTACCGTAGTAATCAGCCTGCTGTTCTTCTTCCACAGACCCATCTTCAGCATATACAGTTACGTATTCCGTGTATTCTTTTATTTTATTCCGGCTAAGGGTTACATTTCCGTCCCAGCGCAACCATGGAGTGATTTTCGCTCCAAAGATCAACTCAATACCCATGCGATAGCTATCGGGAACATTCGAAGTTAAAGGCTCTCCGATCTCATTTACTTTTCCGTTCAAAACCAATTGATCTTTGTATTGCATGAAATACAAATTCACTCCGGCAGCAAAATTCCTGTCGTTGTATTTGTAGCCCAATTCATAATCCATCAATCGTTCCGGCTTAGGAAACTCATCTTTGGTAGCTTCCGTATAATTGTTCCGGTTGGGCTCACGTTGCGCTACGGCAAAAGATCCGTAAAGGGTATTGGAAGGATTAAGTTGATAGAAAAGTCCGGCTTTAGGATTAAAGAAATTAAAGTTTTCATGAATGTTGAGATTCTGCATTTCCTGAATTTGCCAGTCCCATTTATCATTTTTACCTTTTATTTTATAATCAATGTGGCGGTATTGTACATCTACGAATAAACTCAATGGATCTGTTAACTGATAATTCCCTTTCAGGTAAATATTCATATCGAATTTCTTACCTGTACTTCTGTAAAACTCATGCTCGGGATAAAAATCCTCGTCATTTATATAATTTTTTATCCATGTTACATATCCGAAATGTTTCCCGTCGTAATAGTTACCGCCACCCCCCAGCGTTACTTCCCATTTATCTTTTTTATAATCCAGGGAGAATATCATACCTCCGAAATGGTTGTCCAGATGCTTCTGGCGGACCAGATCGCTTTGAGTAAGAGTAGTATCTTCCAGAACAACAGGTTTAAGACCGTATTGTATTAAATCACGTTCGGTTTTATACTCTTCGTAATAGCCTAATCCACGGGTATAGTGAAGCGCTACGTTCAGATTCAGGGATGGATTCAACATTTGCAATAAGCTGAGTTGGTAATGAGTCTGGTTGTAATTATCTGTCTGGTTGTCGTAATAAAGAGGATTACCCTTTTTGTCATCTCCCATATAACCTGAAGGATTGTAAGTCCGGTCGGGCTTAGAGCCATCCGCAGGAAAAAGTATGTAATCTGGCACTCCATCCCAGGCATGATAGGTTTTTTCTTTTCCTCCGAAAGTGATGAATTTAATCAACGTATTGTCATTGAAATAAGCTCCTTGCGCGAAATAAGATTTCAAATCGACACTGGCGCGGTCAATAAATCCATCCGAGATAATAGAAGAAAGACGTCCGTCGAAGGCCCAGTGTTCGCTGATTTTTCCTGTTCCTAATTTAAAGGTTGCCTTAGCGGTATTAAAAGACCCGTAGCTTCCGTTGAATTCTCCGAAAGGTTGCATGGAAATATTTTCGGTTTTCATATTCACACTGGCTCCGAAGGCTCCTGCCCCATTGGTTGAAGTCCCTACTCCCCTCTGTATCTGTAAATCCTGTAAAGAAGATGCAAAATCCGGGATGTTTACCCAAAATACTCCATGAGATTCAGCCTCATTCATCGGAATACCATTTGAAGTGATGTTGATACGGTTAGCATCCGTACCCCGGATACGGAAACCCGTATATCCGATTCCTGTTCCGGCATCTGAAGTAGCAATAACAGAAGGCGTCAGAGTAAGTAGTAGAGGAATATCCTGTCCGAAATTAAATTCATTCAGTTGTTCTTTATTCATATTCGAATAAGCGACCGGGGTTTTGGCTGTGGCCCGGGTAGAAACAACTTCAACTTCCTGAAGATTGTGATGATTCCTATTTTTCAAGCTATCCGTATCCAGGTCATTGGAATAAAGAAAAGTAAAACATAGATTCATCCAAACGATAATAAAACAAACCTTTTTCATTGTGAAATTTTTTAATTATAGTTCAACAAAAAAGGGGAAATGAGATAAATGATTCATGCAAAGAATCTTTTGCCGGCCGGCAATCTTTGTCCCTCCGCAGATATTAATCTGTTCAGGTTCAAAGGGTATGATCTCAGCCCGAAGGGCACCCCTAAAGATATCGGCGACAAAGATAAATAAAATCTGTTATAAAACATACTTTGTTAATAAAATAAAAAGGCTGCTTCGGGTGGTATTTTTACCATTACCGAAACAGCCTCACACAAACAGTAGTTTACCTCATTAATTAGTGTTATGGATGAATATCGCTTCCTCCTGATTTGCGTATATCTATATTCTCTTGTTTCAGATGACGTAAATCAATATCGCTCCCTCCGAAAGCTTTGACTTTTATGTCCTTAACCTGACCTCTTAACTTCATATCGGAACCACCTGTAGCTTCTGCGTAGACTATTTCCGAAGCAGCGAAAGTGACTTCCATATCCGCTCCGCCGCTGGCGGAAAGCTCGCATTGTCCGGTTTCCAATTTAGATATTTTACAATCGGCTCCCGAATTTGCGGATACAATGGTCTTCACAGGAACTACCAATTGACCGATATGTGCATCCGCTCCGCTACTAACGGTGAGTGAAAAAGAATCGTTGACTTTCAGTTTTTCACACTGAAAATCCGAACCGCTATTGACCAGTACTTTTTCCAAAGAAGGAGCAGATACATACACCTTGACCTTAGAACCCTTCTCGAAATGGAAATTTTTATCTCTGCTGATCTCTAACAGGCCATTGTGGACCTTTGTAGTTATATTTTCCACATGGCGGCTATCTCCCTCTATCCTTAAAGAATAAGAATCTCCCTGAGTAAAATAAACATCCACTCCACGACTCATAGACATTTTAGTAAATTTCTCCATTTTCTTGCTCTCCTGTGCCAGGGATGAGGAACATCCTAGAAAAGCACACATAAAACAAAACAGTATCAATCTTTGTGTTTTCATAATGAATATCTATTTAATATTAATATCCGCAAACGTAGTAC